>NZ_JBFUKX010000067.1:0-24175 GCF_056400605.1 Mucilaginibacter sp. P5_A4
ACTTAACACACATAAAGAATTTAAAAAGTCCCGGCACAAAATGCCGGGATTTTTTGCTTTAACAGGGTTATGAAAATAGAAAAACCAAGAGTTGCCATACAAGGGATCCGCGCCTCGTTTCATGAAGAGGCCGCTTTAAGATATTTTGGCGAAAATGCCCAGATGATAGAGTGCAACTCCTTTAAACAAACATTTGAAAGTTTAAAGAACAGGGAAGCTGATTATGTGGTAATGGCTATTGAAAACAGCATTGCCGGCAGCATATTGCCTAACTATACCCTGTTGCTTGATTATGGCTTCCCGGTAGTGGGTGAAATTTACTTACCCATACAATTACATTTAATGGCATTGCCGGGTGTAAAGTTTGAGGATGTTAAATATGTAACCTCCCATCCCATCGCCTTACGCCAGTGTGTTGATTTTTTTGACGAATATCCGCACCTTAAAATTGTGGAAAGCAGCGATACTGCCGCCTGTGCCAAACGCATACGCGACGAACAACTAACCGACACAGTGGCCATTGCAAATTCTCTTGCTGCAAGTCTTTACGGACTTGACGTGTTGGAGCGTAGGATCGAATCAAACAAAAGGAATTTTACACGTTTCCTGATCCTTACCCATCACAATAACATGGAGAAGAAAAATGTAAATAAGGCGTCGCTTTGTTTCCAGGTGAGTAATAAAGTTGGCGCTTTGGCCAAAGTGCTTAATATTTTTGCCGAAGAGGGCTTAAACATGAGCAAGATTCAATCAATGCCCATCTTAGGTAAGCGTAACGAGTACAATTTTTATGTGGATGTTGAGTGGGAAGAACAAAAACGTTATGATAGCGCTATAAGACAGATCCTTAAATACACACAAAACTTTAATATACTCGGCGAATATGAAAGACACGAAGATGAGTTATCAGTAACACCTAAACCCCAAAGAATTGAGCGGGTACGGAGATATATCAATATCCGGCGCAACATTTAAGATCCTGCAGATCGACAACAATAATTAAAAACAAAAAATATAAAATAACCCCTGGGCTTAAAAATCAAAAAGCCCGACAAATAATTAAAAAGATGAAACTAAATTTAAACATACAGCCGCTTCATACCTGGATTAAAACCGGTAAAGAACCATTGGTAATTGCGGGTCCTTGCAGTGCCGAAACTGAAGATCAGCTGGTAGCCACAGCTCATTTATTAGCTCAAACCGGTAAAATCTCTGCTTTACGTGCAGGTATCTGGAAACCACGCACCCGTCCGGGAGAGTTTGAAGGTATCGGCAGTATTGGTTTAGAGTGGTTAAAACGCGCTAAAGCAGAAACAGGTTTGCCAACCGCAATTGAAGTAGCAACAGGCAAACATGTTGAAGAAGCTTTAAAAGCCGGTGTTGATATACTTTGGGTTGGCGCCCGCTCAACAGTTAATCCTTTCACCGTACAGGAAATTGCCGATGCCTTACGTGGTGTTGATGTACCGGTAATGGTTAAAAACCCGGTAAACCCCGATCTTTCTTTATGGATTGGCGCCTTGGAGCGTATTAACAACGCCGGTATCACCAAACTGGCTGCTATTCACCGCGGTTTTTCATCTTACGAAAAGTCAGCTTTCCGTAACGAGCCGATGTGGGATATCGCCATCGCCTTAAAAACTCTGGCTCCTGAACTTCCTATCATTAATGATCCAAGTCACATCTCTGGTAACCGCGACCTGATTGGTTACATATCACAAAAAGCTTTAGATCTTGATATGCAGGGCTTAATGATCGAATCGCACATCGACCCAAGCGTAGCCTGGACAGATGCAAAACAACAGGTAACTCCTGCTGCCCTTGCTGATATTATCGATCACCTGGCTTTACGTAAACCAGAGACCCGTAATGCCGAAGTAAACGATAAACTGGGCGAGTTGCGCAAACAGATCGACAAAATTGACGATTTAGTTATACAGAAAATTGCCGAGCGTATGCAGATTGCTGACAAGATTGGTCAATACAAAAGAGATAACAACATTACTATTTTACAGGTTGGCCGTTGGGACGAGATCCTTCAAAAACGTAGCAACTATGCAAAAGCTTTAAAATTGGGCGACGAGTTTACCGAGAAATTATTGGAACTTTTACACGCCGAATCTATCAGCAGGCAAACAGCTGTCATGAACGCCAACGAAGCGGGACAAGCAGCAGAAAAACTAACACACGCATAATATTAAGTCAAAAGTCAAAAGTCAAAAGTCAAAAATTGTTTATTCTTTTTTGACTTTTGACTTTAAGACTATCGACTTAGGACTTAAGACTAACCAAACGATGCAAAACATCATCCTGAGTAAAAGTAATAAGCATATAAATGGCACGGTAAACCTTACCGGGTCGAAAAGTGAATGTAACCGCGCACTTATTATCGAAGCGCTAAGCAACGGTAAAGTGAAGGTGGAAAATGTTTCTGACGCGGCTGATGCTGTGTTATTAGCAGGGATTTTAAGGAAGAGCCAAGAATCAAGAGTCAGGAATCAAGAGGTATTGGCAGATAACAGCGGCGAACCACTCACCACTCACCACTCACCGCTCACCACTGTTGACATCGGCCCTGCCGGCACGGCTATGCGCTTTTTGACTGCCTTTTATGCCATACAGGATGATGAAGTAATTTTAACCGGCAGCAAAAGGATGAAGGAAAGGCCAATAGGTGTATTGGTTGATGCGTTACGGGAACTGGGTGCCCATATTGATTATGAAGAAAAAGAGGGCTATCCTCCTATAAAACTAAAAGGCAATTTCGGGCAGCTCACTCGTAAGATCAGTATTAAAGGTAACATCAGCAGTCAATATATTACGGCCCTGTTACTCATCGCTGCCCGATTGCCTTTGGGTTTGGAATTACATATTGAGGGTGAACTAACTTCGCGCCCATATGTTGAAATGACTTTAGCTATGTTGCAAAGTGCAAACATACAGCACGTTTGGACTGATAATGTCATTTCAATACCAAATCAGGATTTTGCAACAACATCATTACACGTTGAGCCGGATTGGAGTGCGGCATCATACTGGTATGCCATAGCGGCTTTAGCTGATAAAGCCGAACTATTACTTACCGGGTTAACACCTTATAGCCTGCAGGGTGATAGTGTGATCACCGAGATCATGGCTAACTTTGGGATCACATCGCAATTTAAAGATGGCGGTGTGCATTTATTGAAAGAAGCAAAGCCTTTAAGTCGTAAAATATTTGACATGAAGGAATGCCCGGACCTGGCGCAAACCGTTATTGTTGTGTGTGCGGCATTGGGTCACGAAGCTACATTTACAGGCCTTGAAACGCTAAAGATCAAGGAAACCGACCGTATTTTGGCACTGCAGACCGAACTTGCAAAAATGGGTGTTAAACTAATTGAAAAAGGCCAGGTTTATAAACTTGACTGCAGCGAAAAGTTTATCCCCGAACGTATGTTTATCAATACTTATCATGATCACCGTATGGCTATGGCTTTTGCACCGCTGGCACTGATTATTCCTCAACTGGAATTTGAGAACGGCCCGGTAGTGGACAAATCATATCCGGCTTTCTGGACTGACCTGGAAAAGCAAGGATTTACTGTGGAAACGGTAGAAGGTTAAAGGCGAAAGGTAAAAGGTAAAAGGCTTGTTGGGTTTAGGGCTTCACACCCATGTCATTGCGAGGAACGAAGCAATCGCGAACTGTGCAGGTCCGCCCTGTATTGCATGCGATTGCTTCGTTCCTCGCAATGACATAGATTGTATTAAAAATATATACTGACAGTCAGCGACTTACAAACACGTCATTATAAGGCACAAATGACGTTATTAATTATTACATCTCATATCTAACAAAATGGCAGGCAATTCATTTGGGCAAGTATTCAGGATAACCACTTTTGGCGAGTCGCATGGCGAAGCGATTGGAGTAATAATTGACGGCTGCCCTGCACAATTAGTGGTTGATATTGATTACATACAGGGCGAGCTGGATAAACGTAAACCCGGCCAGTCAAAGATCACTACGCAGCGTAAAGAAAGTGATACAGTAAAGATCTTATCGGGTGTATTTGAGGGTAAAACCACGGGGACCCCTATCGCCATGCTTATTCCGAATGAGGATCAGCGTTCAAAGGATTACACCCATAATGTAGATGTATTCCGTCCATCTCATGCCGATTATACTTATCAAACCAAATATGGCATCCGCGATCATCGTGGCGGAGGGCGCTCCTCGGCCCGCGAAACCGCAGCGCGTGTTGCTGCCGGGGCATTAGCAAAACTATTGCTTAAAGGCCAGGGAATAGAGATTGCCGCCCATGTTAGCAGCGTAGGTAAGATAGAAGCACCTAATGTTAATATCAGTAACATCCAGGAATTTATTGATGAACGGGAAAAAAACATTGTTCGCTGTGCCGATCCGGCTACTGCCGAGGAAATGATAGAATTTATTGATAGCGTGCGTAAGGATGGCGATACGGTTGGCGGCAAAGTAAGCTGCTACATTAAAAACTGCCCGGTTGGCTTAGGCGACCCGGTTTTTGATAAACTACACGCCGACCTTGGTAAAGCTATGCTAAGCATCAATGCCGTACATGGTTTTGAATTTGGATCGGGCTTTGCCGGCAGCGAAATGCGGGGATCTGAACATAATGACATCTTCGTTAAATCGCATTTTGGAGATATAAGTACCATCACTAATTTTTCGGGTGGTATCCAGGGTGGTATCAGCAATGGAATGCCAATAGAGTTTAAGGTAGCATTTAAACCGGTTGCTACCATCATGAAAAACCAGGCTACTATTGATAGTGAAGGTAACGCCGCCGAAATATCGGGTAAAGGCCGCCATGATCCTTGTGTGGTGCCGCGTGCCGTGCCTATTGTTGAGGCCATGGCTGCCTTGGTACTGGCCGATCATTGGCTGAGAAACAGGAATTCGATTTTGCCAAAGGGAGAACTTTAATAAAATATCGTTCGGTTTGATCTTCTGTAAGCATTTGTTACGGTCTTAACAGTTGAATATTGTTTAATTTTTTGTAACCTTGTATATAACCAGGCAGGGCGCTTATCTTGTAAGATAAATGCCCTATTCGGTTTAAAATGAAAGCTCCTTGAATTTGTTATTACATCAAACTATCTGATTACAAATAGAATAACCATAATTAAACCGTTATTAAAGGAAACTCCAAGGAGGTGTGGAAGGTACTTGTAAGATGGTACGCAGGTGCATGAAAAGTGTATCAACGGTGCATGTAAAGTACCGTTTTTGAGTTCCAAAAAGTACTTCAAAAGGCTTTCCGGCCGGAACAAAAAATATTCATTTTTTTTGCTAATGTTGATAGTAAAATGGCAAAGCTATAGGCGGGTATTGCCTATCTTTACATGGCAATGCTTACCCTTCTTATTCAATCATACAAAAAAGCCTATAGCGGTCTATCTAAAAACAGCTGGTACCTTAGCATGGTGATGCTTATTAACCGGAGCGGTACTATGGTTGTGCCCTTTATGAGCATTTACACCATTCAGCAGCTGCATTTTACTATTGTACAATCTGGATGGATCATGGCTATTTTTGGCATTGGAGCTATTTCCGGGGCATTTATAGGGGGGCGACTGTCGGATAAAATTGGCTTTTATGATATCCAGGTTGGGTCATTGCTGCTTGGCGGTGTAATGTTTGTTATTTTGGGTTTTCAGCATACTTTTATAAGTGTTGGCATAGGCACTTTTATTTTGAGCATTTGTAATGAATCCTTCAGGCCGGCAAACTCCGCCGCTATAGCACATTACAGCAGCGAACAAAATACAACCCGCTCATACTCCCTAAACCGGCTGGCTGCCAACCTGGGTTGGGCATTTGGCGGAGGGTTAGGTGGTTTATTAGCTTCATACAGCTACCATTCGCTTTTTTGGGTTGATGGTTGTACCAATATTTTTGCCGGCTTATTACTATTAATATTGATGCCACGGTCAAAGATTAAAAAATCAGTAAAAGCAATCACGGAAGCCGTTATATCAAAATCCGCCTATTCAGACCATATTTACCTGATTTTTATATTATTGGGTACATTGTTCTCTATCTGCTTCTTCCAGTTTTTTATCATGCAACCTGTTTTTTATAAAATACAATGGCATTTTAACGTGCGTTTTATAGGTTTCCTGCTTGCATTAAACGGAATAATCATCGTTCTTATCGAAATGATTCTGGTACATAAACTTGATGGTAAAAGGGATCCCCTAACTTATATCAGAGTTGGTGTTTTAATTTCGGGCTTAAGTTTTGTATTATTGAATATATTACCCCATACTGCTTTTGTGGCTATATTCATTGTAACATTAATGACCCTGGGCGAAATAATCAGTATGCCCTTCATGAACACATTTTGGCTTAGCCGTACCACAAACAGTAACCGTGGCGAATATGCAGGCCTTTACAGTATGTCGTGGTCTGCAGCACAAATCATAGCGCCGGCGGTTGGAAGCCAGATTATTGCTTATGGCGGCTTTGATACATTATGGTGGGTATTAGGAGGCGTATGTTTGTTTGTATCTACCGGGTATTATTTTTTAAAAAAATTCAACATAAAAAACAAAGAAGCTGTTATCATAACCGATCAAACTATTTAGTATGAAAAAGGCAATTATATTAGATCTGGATAATACTATATATCCCGTGAGTTCAATTTCGGATAATTTATTTAGCCGTGTGTTTGAATTTGTTGACAGCCTTGCAGAAGAAATAGGTTTGGAGGAGGTAGAAAAGCTAAAAGAGGAAATGAAAAGAAGGCCTTATCAACAGGTTGCCGAAAAGTTTAACCTTAGCGACGCCGCAAAAAACAAGGGTCTCGATATGCTTAAAAATCTGGAGTATACCTTGCCTATGCGGCCCTATGACGAGTATAAACACATCAGCGAAACTAAAATTGATAAATTTTTAGTAACTACCGGCTTTACCAAACTGCAGTGGAGCAAAATAAAATTATTGGATATCGAGGAAGATTTTAAAGCGATTTATATAGTTGATCCTGAAGTATCCACCCAAACTAAAAAGGATATTTTTGCGCTGATCATGGCTGCTAATAATTATCAGCCCGAAGAGCTATTGATTATTGGTGATGATCCTGAATCGGAGATAAAAGCAGCTTCAGCCTTAGGCATCGATACATTTTTATTCGATCCCGATAACAGGCATCAAAATGCTGTGGTAACGCACTTTTCCAAAAATCTTAAGGATGCTGTAGCTGTATTTTCTTAAGCCGGATTTTCGCTCCTAAGCACTTTAACGGTAACCAGCAATTGCCCTAAATGCCGCATAGTATGTTCGGCCGCATGTACATAAAGGCCTATTACCGTTGAAGGAACCTGGGAACGACCTACTCCCCTTACTTCTTTTAAAGCTGATTCATCTACGTCATATAATTGCTTCAACGCTTTGTGAACCTGCAGGTTAAATTGCTTCACAAGCGATGTTACATCTAAATCTTCATCCGGTTTTCCTTCGGCCGATAAATATTCAAACTGCCTCTCGGTAAGCCTCTCTCCTTTTGCATAGGTAAAAAGTCTGTCTAATACGCCCGTTAAATGCTGCAAATGAAAACCCGGCGACGCCATCCCTGCCACCTTATCCCATAACAATGTTGCAGGAAAATCATACAGCAATTCATTAAGCTCTTCCCTGGCCTGCAAGAGCGCATGGGCTACCGGTTGTACCAGGGAAGGCATATCACTTAATGGCCCACGAAGCCAAACTTCTGGTAATTTATCTGCCATTATTTCTTTTGGAGCATTGTTTTAACCTCATCATGGTTTAGGGTTTGCGGTAGCCCATATACCTCTTTCACCCTGTCGTGGGTATTGTCTGTCCATAACCAACTGGTCCACACCATAAACCAGACCCATTCGGGTTGTGCTGCCAATACCGCGGTATTGGGCAATTCTCCTGTTTCGCCCAGGCATATTATTTTGCCATTGGCCAGCTTAAGCAATTCGTTATAATCCTTTTGTTCATAATCAAAATGGTATACGTCTGATCCCAGGATATCCACATAGTTGGCACCCGGATAATATAATTTATAGTCATAAGCCTCATCCTGAGGAATATCACGTAAACCGTTTGCCCCCCAAACCCATATCAGGTTGTTTAAATGATGATAATTGGTATAGCGATCGTACATCATTTTCCACAACTTTTTAATTCCATTCTCTCCTTTTTTGTCACCCCACCAAAACCAAACACCGTTCATTTCATGGTATGGTCGCCATAAAACAGGCACATGCGCATCACGCAGCTGTTTAAGGTAACCTGCTTCCTTATCTATATCAGCCAGCCACTTTTGGTTTAAGGGTGTGTTTGGGGCTACCAATTCTGTCCATTGGGCTTCTGTCAATTTACCCTGGATACTTTGCTTCCAGTCATATGGGGGATTATCAGTTGGTCGGCCCTGGTGCCACATAATAGTAACAAGGTAACCGTCGGCCCATTTTTTTATAGCTTCGTCAACCAGTTTTTGGCCAAGATCTTTATCTCCCCACAACATAAAATCAGAACCCCAAAGGGCAGGATACTTTCCCGTTATGGCTTTTGCACTGTCCGAAAATATGGTCAGATCACTGTTGTAATTTTGCTGGCCCGACAAAATGTGCTTGCCTTTAATTTCATATAAAAAAGATAATAGTCTTACGGCTTCGGGCGATGCATCTTTATTTACTGGTTTAAAGCCTTGAGAAAAAGCTAAAAATGGCAGTAAAAAAACTATAATAATCGAGAAAAATGTATGTTTTTTTGAGATTATTGACATAATTATTTCAATGTTGCTGATAAATTGTCTGATTTCAAATTTAATTAAAAACTTACAGCCTTTGTGGTATGGGTATTGCTAATCATAAGACTTATTTAACTAAATTTGATTATGCCCTCCGTCACGAAAAATAAAGCCGTTCCCTCCCTTATATTACTTTCATTGTTTGCTTTATTGTCCACTTTTCAAAGCTGTAAGAAAAAGCATTCTGAAATGGCCAACGATCTTTTCAGGATAACGCAAAATAAAGTTTTTAAAGATGTTGACCCCGAAGCCTATGCCGAGGTATTTAAAAAAGAGCTGGCTGCCGAAAAGTCGAAATTAGCCAATGGACCCGGGATAGAAGCATATTATAAAGCTAACGAATACCAGCCCACTTTTGTATTAAACCATTTAAGTAATGGCGACCTGGATGCCATACCTCAATATTACACTAAAGCTAATGAACATGGCCTGGATTCAAACCTGTTTCGACCTAAAAAACTGAAAGCTTTAATTGCTAAATTTCATGATAAAAATGGGATTAAAACAATTGATGAGGCATACCTTACCCTGGCAAAATTGGAGTTACTTACGGCGAGCACACTTACAAGATACACCAATGCGCTGCAGTTTGGCATTATTAACCCTAAAAAGATCTACTCAAGATATTTTACAGCAACAAAACGTCCTGACAGTACCTCGATGAAAGCCGTGTTTGCAGCTGCAAGTATTAAAAATTACCTGGATAGTATTCAGCCTAAAAATCCACAGTACATTGCCTTACAGAAAGTTTTTATCAGCGGCGAAGCATTACCCGGGCTGTCAAAAGAAGAAACGCAACGCTGTTTAATGGTCAACCTTGAACGTTTACGCTGGCGAAATAAACCATATGAACCTAAATATGTGTATGTTAATATTCCCGACTACCGCCTTGATGTATTTGAAGATGGTAAATCTGTATTAAACATGAAGGTTTGTGTTGGCCAGGGGCGCAACATGGATAATAAAGAAACACTTATCAACTTTGGCGATACTGCCAAAATTGATAAACCATTTCCGCGCGAAACGCCTCAATTAGGTAGTTTAATACATAGTGTGGATGTAAACCCCGTTTGGAATATACCGCAAAGCATAGCCACCAAGGAGATCATTGTTGAAGCGGCCAGGGACAGGTACTATCTATCGAACAAGAATATCGACGTATATAAAAATGGCGACTTAGTTGAGGATCCTGAAGATATCGACTGGTCGACCGTAACCAAGGATAACCTTGACTATGATTTTAAACAGCGCCCCGGTGCTGATAACTCCCTGGGTACGATCAAATTCCTTTTTAAGAACAAGAGCAGCGTTTACCTTCATGATACGCCTGCAAAAGCTGCTTTCAGGCAAAGTATGCGCGCCGTGAGCCATGGCTGTGTGCGATTGGGAGATCCGCAGGCATTAGCTAAGAGCCTTTTTGGCGAGGGTGAAGACCTGGACACCATAATAAAGGATATGAGCGAAGATAACCCCGAGCCTACAAATATCTCCTTACCTAAAAAAACACCTATATACATAACTTATGTTACCTGTTGGGCAGATGAAAATGGCACCTTGCAATACCGGCCCGATGTGTACGGATTGGATATTGTGCTTTATGCTCACCTTCAAACAATCATGGGGAAATAAAAAATGCCCGGTTGGTTAAGGCCGGGCATCCAGGTTTATAATTGGATAAGGTACTTAAAGTTTCGCTATATCAAATGATGTTGAATCAGCTGCAACCTGGTTTAATGGTGCGGTTTCATCCAGGTATTTTGAAGTATACCTGTCATCATTACCGTTGATAAAAAACACCGATTTCCCCTGGATAGTATTGATGACAAAATCAGCAACATTAGGAGAAACAGCAGGGCAGCCAAAACTGCGGCCCAACCTACCCAGCTGGTTAATTGCTCCCTGGCTCACATAGTCGGCAGCATGAACAACAATACCCCGTTGACGGGCACTTATGTTAAATCCTTCATCCATACCGTCCAAATGTAAAGAACGGCCGTGTTTACCCATATAAACATCGTCGGCCAGGTAAAATCCCAAACTGCTTTGATGCGAATCGTTACGATCTGAAAAACGGTTTGCCATTTCCATGCCGCTTCCTTCACCGTGTGCTACCCAGGTATTTAGTAACAGTTGTTTGCTAAATAAATTAATTATCCACATACGTTTCTCGCGGCTCGGTTTGGTAAAATCAACAACCGTAAGCACCGCAGTATTTTGTGATAATTTATGAGCGAGTTTTAAATTGGTATAACCGGTAACTGCCTTTTCAAATACCTCGAAAGCTAACCCCGATTCCTGTAAATTAGCTGCAAGATAGAGGTTATTAACATACTGGTTAAATAGTTCTTTTGCAGATAGACTTTCATTTACCCCTCCTTTTAGTTTGCCTGAACCCGGCGATCTCCAACCAATTATAGTTGCTGAGAAAAATAAGACCGCTAATGTTAAGCACCAAAAATACTTCCTCATACTTGTTTTGAGTTTAATTTTTAATCAATAGTAAAATCAGCAAAAGGCTTAGAATTTAGGATCTTGAACGGTATTAGGAACCGAACAATTACAAATGTATAATTTTCTATTTAAAGAAAAGTCATTTTAAAATATTTTTTTTCTACTAAAATGAAAGTTCTTTATTCATAAAGAAATTATAAGTCCGTTTTACGAGACAAAAAAGCAAAAGGTTTCCTCTAAAAATTTATCTCTTATTTCGGCGAATCGCCATAAAAACGATTCCTATTATAATGGCGGGCAACCAAACAAAAAAAGAATACATTCCAGCTTTACTTACTAAGAGGCTGTCTAAAAATAAAAAAACAAATCATCGTTGCGAGTACCGACCAGCCGAGCTGGAAAAAAAGTAATGACATGTATGGGTACCACAATCACCCGTGATCGTCATTGCGAGGAGGTACGACGAAGCAATCCCCAAAATACAGAGCGGATTTGCACAGCTACTCTGTAAATCGGGGATTGCTTCGTTCCTCGCAATGACGGGTTTATGTGTAAAAAATACATATTGATAATCAATAACTTACAATCATATCATTATAAGGCACGAAGCAATCCCAAACTATACAGAGCGGATTTGCAAAGCTACTCTGTAAGACAGGGATCGCTTCGTACCTCGCAATGACGCGTGGATATGTGCTTAATTAGAAGTCTAAAACATTAATAAATTAAATTTAAACAGCTTCTTAAGCCGTCCTTTTAGTGTTATCAAACAGTAATCGATTTACCTTATTTCACCCATTTTACCTTGTTTTCGAGGAGGATGTTTCTTTTTCCCTCCGGACGATGATCTGCATAACCAAGGTACAATGCCCCTATTACCTGGTCTTCATCGCGCAGGAGTAAAAAATCTTTCATAACTGGCTTTAGTATTAAGCCGCCGGTGCTCCAGAACGAAGCCATATTTAGTGCAGTAGCACCAAGTAATATATTTTGAACAGCGCTGGAAACAGCCGCAACTTCTTCAACGGGAGGAATTTTTGGCAAGTCGCCACGCTGCATAATAACAATAATTATATGCGAAACCTTATCACCCTGGTGAAGCAAATTATTAAAAACAGTTTCATTAAAATCTTCGGGGATTACACTTTGCTTATATAATTCTGCATGTTGCTGGCAAAACTTGGCGGGGTTTTCATATACAACAAAACGCCAGGGTTCGGTATAACCGTGGGTAGGCGCCCAATCGGCAAGCTCAAGCAAAGCTGCAATGTGGCCGTTTGGCGCTTTATGCCCGTTCATCATATTGGGTTTGATGCTGCGGCGTGTTTGTATGATATTGGATATGGTTAAAAAATTGGTAGAATTCATAGTGCTTGTAATTGAAAGAAAACGCTCTCCCCAACACGTCATTGCGGTACCAAGCAATGACGGTATTATAAAGTTTTTATTTTGTTAGTAAATCGCCGGAAATTTAGCCGGGTTTGCCTCGCTCATAATAGCATAAACAGCCTCAACAATATCATCAAACGATGGCTTGCTAAAGTAATCACCATCGGAGCCATATGGAGGGCGGTGTTCTTTGGCAGTCAGCGTCCGGGGTTGCGAATCCAATGAATAATATCCTTTTTGCTCTTCTACTATTTGTTGAATAATATAGGCCGAAGCAGCTCCGGGTACATCTTCATCAACAACAAGCAACTTGTTGGTTTTCTTTAATGAAGCACTACAAATATGCTCTGTATCAAAAGGATATAATGTTTGCGGATCAATAACTTCAATGTGAATGCCCATCTTTTCCAACTCTTCGGCGGCTTCTAAAACGATGCGTAAAGTTGACCCGTAAGATACAACCGTAACATCGGCACCCGCTCTCATGATCTCGGCTTTGCCTAAAGGCACGGTAAACTCACCAACATTGGCGGGTAACTTCTCCTTTAAACGATAACCATTAAGGCTCTCGATAACCAACGCAGGCTCATCGCCGCGCAGCAGGGTATTATACATACCAGCTGCCTGTGTCATATCGCGCGGTACACAAATATGAAAACCACGCATCGAACTTAATATCATACCCAATGGCGACCCTGAATGCCAGATACCTTCCAGCCGATGCCCGCGAGTACGTATAATAAGCGGCGCTTTTTGTCCGCCAAAAGTGCGGTAGCTCAGGCTGCCAATATCATCACATATAACAGTTATGGCGTATATGAGGTAATCAAGGTATTGTATCTCGGCTATTGGTCTTAAGCCACGCATAGCCAGCCCCATGCCCTGCCCTATTATAGTAGTTTCACGAATGCCGGTATCGGTAATACGCACGTCGCCATATTTGCTTTGCAGCCCCGAAAATCCCTGGTTAACATCGCCTATAGCACCTACATCTTCACCAAACGCAACTATCGTTTTATCGCGCTCAAAGTTGGCATCAAAGCAGGCGTTTAATACCTCGCGGCCATCAATCAACCTTGCATCCTCATTGTAGGTAACCGGTACCACCGGAACGTATAAAGGTGATTGAGGAGTATCGGAGAAAAGTTTGGTATTATAACGGACGTTATTCTTAGCGTTCTCGGTATTTAACCAATCAACCAATATTTGTCGTTCTGCAGAATCTTCGTGTACAGTAGCTCTAAGAGTTTTGCGTATGGCCGATACAATATCCTTGCGCCCGGCATCATAGCATTTACGCAACGTGCTTACAATATCTGCAACCTTATCTTTAACTGAAACGCCTTCGGCAAACTGTTCAATTAGTTTCGCGGCTTCCTCCAGTTCGGTATTTATTATATTCACCACTTCGCTGGCTGCTTCACGCTGGCACTCACGTACATATTTTTTTGCTTCGGCTTCCAGTTCATCCAACTCCTGTTCTGTAGAAATAGCCGATGTTACCATCCACTGGCGCATTTTCAACAGGCAGTCGTTTTCATCCTCCCAGGCTAAACGCTCTTTTGTTTTGTAACGTTCATGCGAGCCGGAGCTTGAGTGGCCTTGCGGTTGCGTCATCTCAATAACGTGTATCAATACCGGCACGTGCTCTTCCCGGCATAAAGTTATTGCACGGGCATAGGTTTCGCAAAGCGCAATGTAATCCCAGCCTTTTACTTTAAATATTTCAAAGCCGTTTGAGCCATTTTCGCGCTGAAAACCTTTCAATATTTCTGAAATATCTTCTTTAGTTGTTTGAAGTTTCGCCGGAACAGAAATAGCATAAGCATCATCCCATATAGAAATAGCCATTGGTACCTGCAATACACCTGCTGCATTAAAGGTTTCAAAAAATACACCTTCGGATGTTGCTCCGTTACCTATAGTACCAAAAGCAAYCTCATTGCCATTAACAGAAAAATGTTTAAGGTATTCCAGCTCTTTATTCTGACGGTATAGCTTTGACGCATAAGCCAACCCCAGCAAACGCGGCATATGACCGCCGGTGGTTGATATATCCGATGAACAATTCATCGTTTCGGCCTGGTTTATCCAGCTGCCATCGGCATTTACAAAACGGGTTGCATAATGGCAATTCATTTGCCTGCCGGCAGATGAAGGGTCTTTCTCTACATCGGGATGAGCATAAAGCTGTGAAAAAAACTCTTTAAGGTTGCTCATACCCGTAGCAAACATAAAAGTTTGATCGCGATAATAACCCGCACGCCAGTCGCCTGCACGAAATGCCTTTGCCATAGCCAGTTGCGCAACCTCTTTACCGTCACCAAAAATACCAAACTTAGCCTTGCCCGTTAAAACTTCTTTCCTACCTATTAAACTGGCTTGCCTGCTTTCGTAGCCAATACGGTAATCATCAATCACAATCTTTTTAAAATCATCAAAACTGAGCTCAGCAGAATCAAATTTACTGGTCGCACGTATTGCTGTTCCGGGCATATAAAATTTTGTTTAGACGGTAAAATTATAAAATTCTATTCTGTAATTGGTATAGTAACATTTAAAACATGAAGTAATGCCAATAGTTTTGATATTACATTAAACCTTTTATATTTGTGTTAATCAAATATAGCATATGAAAAAGATATTAATGATCTGCGCAGTGGTTTTAGGTTTTGCCTTTACTGCATCGGCACAAGATAACCAAAAAGCCGAGTTTAAATTTAACGAGGAAAAACATGACTTCGGTAAAGTACCACAAGGCACGCCCGTTACCACTGTTTTTGAATTTACCAATATTGGCAAAGAGCCACTTATACTTACCGAGGTAAGGCCAACCTGTGGTTGTACCATTGCCGATTACACCAAAACTCCCGTAAAAGGCGGCGATAAAGGAACAATAAAAATCACTTATAATGCTGCTGTTGCCGCACCATTTAACAAAACAATAGTTGTTAAATCAAACGCTGTTACACCAGAGAAATATTTGAATATAATTGGCGAAGTTGTTGCTAAACCGGCATCGAGCAGGTAATTGCTACTACAATATATTCACCATACCATTTTAAAATAATTGAGTGAGTTAAATATTACGAAAGACCCAAATTGGGTCTTTTTTTGTTTATGACAGTAATAAAAAGAAGCTCAAAGCAGAATTGCATAAAGCCTAAAGCTGATAATTGGTTTTCGACCTTATTTATCGATTTATGTGAAATTAATTAATAAGGCGCTATATAAATGGAGCAATGCCATCTTTTTACTAATTTTGCATATGCCAAAAGTATCTAAAAAAGGGCAGCGCATGCCCGCGTCACCTATACGCAAATTAACACCTTATGCCGACAAGGCTAAGCTGGACGGCAAAAAAGTGTACCATTTAAACATCGGCCAGCCTGATATTGAAACACCGGAAGGCATGCTGAATGCCATCAAAAATATCGATTTTAAGGTGTGGGCCTACACCGCATCCGAAGGCACTTTAAGCTACCGGAAAAAGCTTACAGAATACTATAACAAGCTGGGTTACAATATTACACCCGAGGATATTATTGTTACTACCGGCGGATCTGAAGCCATTACCATTGCTATGATGGCCTGTTTGGATTCGGGCGACGAAGTAATAATCCCCGAACCTTTTTATGCCAACTACAACGGTTTTGCCAGCCAGAGCGATATTGTGGTAAAACCCATCCTATCGTACATTGACAATGGTTTTGCCTTACCATCCATCAGCGAGTTTGAGAAGCTAATCACTGATAAAACCAGGGCCATTATCATTTGTAATCCTAATAACCCTACCGGGTATCTTTATTCGGAGCACGAGTTGGAAGAATTAAAGATATTGGCTTTAAAATATGACCTGTACCTGTTTTCGGATGAAGCTTACCGTGAGTTTTGTTATGATGGCCGCACATTTATTTCGCCAATGCACCTGGATGGCCTGCAAGAAAACGTAGTGGTATTAGACACAGTAAGCAAACGCTACAGCGCCTGCGGTGCCCGCTTAGGCTGCCTTATTACCAAAAACAAAGAGCTGCGTACTGCGGCATTAAAATTTGCCCAGGCCCGGCTGAGCCCCGGCATGGTTGAACAAATTGCCGGCGAAGCAGCGGTGGATACCCCCGATAAATATTTTGAAACTGTAAATAAAGAATATACCAGCAGACGGGATACTTTGGTTGCTGCATTAAATAAAATGGACGGCGTTTATTGCCCTAATCCGGGCGGCGCATTTTATGTAGTAGCCCAATTACCAGTTGACAATGCCGACAGGTTTTGCCAATGGATGCTGGAAACCTTTAGCTACAACAACCAAACCGTAATGATGGCGCCTGCAACCGGCTTTTACAGCACCCCTGGTGCGGGTACAAACGAAGTAAGGTTGGCTTATGTACTTAATAACAACGATCTTAAAAGTGCCATGACTTGCTTAGAGGAGGCACTAAAAGTGTATCCGGGCAGAACAGTTGGCAGGGAGCAACTGGCAGCGGGTAAATAGTTTGCAAGGAGAAATGACGTTTTAAAAGATTTGTCATCCTGAACGCAGTGATGGATCTATTCGCAGATTGTACTGGGCGAAGAAGCATAGCGAATAATAGATGCTTCAAACGTTACCCATGACATGTTGTAGAACCCTAGACTTACGAAGTAAAAACTTCGTAAGTCTTTCGCCGGTTTGTCATTCCCCCTTCAGCGTTTCGCGAAATTTTACCACTAAGCATGACAAAAGGCTTTTTTTGCAAATACGTCATAAGGGAGGGCTTAAAAATCAAAAAGTCTCCCCTACCGGGGGAGATTTAGAGGGGGCTCATTGGCCCGTGCCTTGTTATGCCGCATGGATATGTACTTCATTATCATATTTTAACTCTCTATTAATATTATTAATAATTCTAATATGATTTATGAGAATATTTCTAAATTAGTGGTAAATGAAACGCTTATCACTTCCGTATATCTTATTTGCATTTTTGGCTTTAACAGCATTTTTAACTTCCTGCAAAGAATTCATAGAACCATCAATCGCTAAAAGGCAAGTACAACTGGAAGCCCCTGCAAACCAATACCAAAGCACTAAATACACAGTTAATTTTTGGTGGGACGAAGTAGAAGATGCCTTGAATTACCGGCTACAGGTAGTTACTCCCGGATTTGATTCCATTGGCGGTTTAGTATTAGATACGCTAATAAATGGCAATAAATTTGCGTCGACCCTTGATCCTGGGAAATACGAATGGCGGGTAAGGGCAGAAAACGGAAGCTCTCAAACTGAATATTCAACAGTAAGAAGTTTCACCGTGGAGGAGTCTTCGTTAACAAACCAAACCCTAACACTCTCTTCACCGGCAAATAATGCAACCAGCAACCAAAGTACCATTCTTTTTAAATGGAACAGTTTATTCAGCGCAACCAAATACCAGGTAGAGATTGATACCAATAATTTTATTGACGAAAACACCCTTGTTTATAACCAGGTTGTCCCCGGTCAGCAGGTAAGTTTCAATGTACCAAAGGAACAGGTTTATGGTTGGCGTGTACGTGCTGAAAATGAAACCGAACAATCCAAATGGTCGGCAATCAGGTATGTCACCTATGCAATCGCTTTGCCTGCACAGGTAAGTTTAGTTTCACCCAATAATAGCAGTACTGTAAGTTTACCTGTACAACTTAACTGGAACGCGGTTACCGGCGTATCCGGTTATAAATTGTACGTGTTTAAAAGCGATTCGACCACTTTGTACAACAATACTTTCCCCGCTACTTTAAATACCACCAGTTATAATTTTAACCTGGGTAGTAGCGGCGAAAAAATATACTGGAAAGTAAGTGCAGTAAACACATCTGGCAAAGAAGGCAAAGCCAGCGGTTTAAGAAATTTCACCCTGCTATAAAAAGGCGTTATGATCAAAAAAAATAAAGTTTTGACGTATGTGCTTATCTTCGTTGTGCTGATTGTATGGGGGATTATTATATACAGAATAGTTGCCGCGTACGGTGGAAGCAATGATGACGCTTATATTCCACCGCCTGCTGCCAAAGAGGTTTTTAATGATTATGCCATACCTAAAGATACTACCCGGTTAATGCTCAATTACAGGGACCCTTTTGGATTAATTGTAAAAAAAGACACGGTAAAACCTCGGTCTTTGGGAAGACCCTATTTAAAAACCGGGATAACGAATATGAAGCCTGTTTTCAATTGGGACATTATCCAATATTCGGGTTACATACGGAATCCTGATTCAAAAAAGCTGATCGCCTTTCTGCATATCAATGGTAAAGAAGCCACGATGAACGAAGGTGAAACAATTGACCACATAAAACTGGTTCGGAACATGAAGGATTCTGTACTGGTTAATCATGAAGGTAAAACAAAATATATCCGCATCAAACCCGCCAACTAAATGAAACTCGTTTATACTTTCCTATTCCTTACATTAACGCTCCAGACATTCGCTCAAAAAATGCCGGATTATGGCCTGCACAAAATACGGATCACCGATACAGATAAAACCATACTGGCAGAGGTTATACCTGTTTCATCAAACCCGGATGTGCAACCCGATCTTAAATATTATTGGTATGCCGCCAACAAAATCCATACGCTGCAGGGAGGCTACAGCGGGCAACTGCTAAATGGCAGTTATACCGAATTTTACCTCAATAAAAACCTTAAAACACAGGGGATTTTTAAAAAAGGCTTAAAGGACGGAATCTGGAAAGAATGGAATGAACAAGGTATACTGACCCGGCTGGTTAACTGGGACCTGGGTATCCGTTCGGGTAATTTCAGTTTTTTCAACCCGGATGGGAGTGTGAAACAAACAGGAAAATATTACCAGGACGAGTTTAACGGACCCGTTGTAATTTATGAAGGCCGCGATTCCACCCGGACCGTATATTACAAAAATGGCCAGATGTTGAACGAAAAGCCAAAATCATTTTTTAACAAGATCAATATTTTCAAAAAGAAGAAAAAACCAGGCAAAACTCATGATTAAAGCTTCGGCCTTATATATCGTGATCATTATAGCCCTGGTCATTGCAGTACTCTGCTCATCCCTGATTCTGGCCGCCTATTTTTTTCGCGGACAGTACCAGGTAAAAGCCAGGTTCGACCGCTTACAAAACAATCTTTCCTCCGGCGTTCATATCTTACTTACAAGCAGGGATAGTATGTACCTCCAGGGCAAATCATTCAGTTTATTTAATAATGAGGATGACTCCGTTAAGCTTAAAAATATCCCCTGGGGCGTATACGATATAAGCGTTGCCGAGGCTTTTAAGCAAAAGGATACCCTGTTTAAAGTGTTTTCAACCGCCTTTGCAATTGACTCTTCAAAATGGGCTGCAATTTACCTCATAGATGAAGACCGGCCTGTATCAGTAAGCGGAAAAACCACGATACGCGGCGATGTATATATACCCAAAGCAGGTGTTAAACCTGCCTATGTGGATAATAAAGCCTACCAGGGCGATAAACGGCTTATTATTGGCAAAACGCGTGATAGCCAGCGTAAACTTCCCTTGCTTAATCAAGGCCGGCTAAATATACTGGAACGGCTATTCAACCAGTCGAGAGGCCCTGTAAACAAGAAATGGAATGTAGATACAACCAAAACCTCCTTTCGCGATCCAACCTATATCGTTAACCTGGGTTCAAATTCTTATACTTTAAAGAATACCAGTATATCCGGAAATATCATTTTGTATTCTGATACGCTGTTAACGATTGACAGTACAGCGATATTAAATAACGTACTGGTGTTTGCAAAAGCTATTTTGGTTAAAGAAGGTTTTCATGGCAACTGCCAGCTGTTTGCAACAGATTCCATAGGGGTCGAAAAAAATTGCAGGTTTAATTATCCCTCCTGTATAGGCCTGTTGCGGTATAAATCGCCAATGGTGGGGTTTCCCCCGCAGATCAATATTGGTCAAAACACCAGGATAGATGGTTGTATTTTCACTTATGAAAAAGAAGCATCGGCATTGCCTGCTACCATTAGTTTAGGTAAGGGATCACAGATAAGCGGGCAAATTTATGCACAAAATATGCTATCGACAAAAGATAGCGTTACTATAAAAGGCAGTGCATTTACTACCCGTTTTATATACCAAAGTACATTTACCCGCTATGAAAACTACCTCATCAACCTGAAGATTGATGCCCCTTCCCTATCCAGGTATTATTTAACCAGTGAAATGATGCCGGTAGCATCACCAAAGAAAAAAATACTGCAATGGCTGGAAGAAAAATAGTAAAAAAAGGAATGATAGCCGCATCCACAATAGTCGAGGTGGTGGTGGCCATGGTTATTATTGTTGTGATATTTGGTATGGCCATGATGATTTTTGCCAATGTAACACAGCAGGCGCTGTCCACCAAAAAGATCCGGGCAGCTGCCATTCTTCAAAACATTCTGCTTAACGCAGAACAAACCCGGGAATTGCCGGAACAGCCATTTAACCAGGACAACTTAAGGATAATACCCGAATTAAAACCGGTTGAAAATGAACCTGAATTAAGTGAGCTGCATTTAACAGCCTATGACGAGAACCAACAGAGAATAACAGAGGTAAGGGAAATAATGATTAAAAAGTATGAACCATAAAAAATTAAATGCTTTTACCATTATGGAGGTTACTATTGCTATGATGGTTTCGGCTATACTTATCCTGATTGTTTATACGGCATTTTCTGTAGTTAGCAGCTCTTATCATTCCTTTCTGTTTAAGAATGAAGAATCTGCCAGCCTGGTGCAGTTGGACCAGCTACTTCAGCGGGATTTCCGGCGGGCTGATATGATCATTAAAAACGACTCGGGAATTTTCCTGAAAAACAATAAAAGCAACGTCAGCTATATATTAAACAACGATTACATTGTACGTGTAAGCGGAATTACTGATACCTTTAAAATAAAAACGGAAAGCACCCGCATGACATTTGAACAGCAGCCTGTGAGCATGGTTACGCAGGATACTGTAAGTAGCAGAATTGATGAACTTGAACTAGACCTGTTATCACATAATGAAAAAATAACCTTTCATTACTTTAAACTTTACAGCTCCGCTGACCTTTTTAAACAAGAGACCAATGCCGACAATTGACCTGAGCCAATACGAAAAAAAGAAAGCACCCAAACCTTCAAAACCTGCTGAGGAAGGGGGCATACTGGCTTTTTTAAACCGCGACATTAGTTTTGGGGGTAAAGAACTAAGTGATAAGAAGAAGGAATACCTGTACCTGGAATTAAGCTCCCTCCTGCTGGCAGGCATTAATTTAAAAACGAGCCTGGAACTGGTTACCGCCGAGCAGGAAAAAGAAAACGACCGGAAATTATTTAAAGACGTCCAGGATAGTGTATTAAATAATGGTATTGCCTTTTCCAAAGCGCTGGAAAAATCGGGTAAGTTTTCGTTGTACGAGGTTTATAGTATCCAGATTGGTGAGGAAACCGGTAAGCTCTCTGAGGTGCTGCAGGACCTGGCTAAATATTACCAGGGCAAAATCAAACAAAGGCGCAAAATTGTATCTACACTAACCTACCCTTGTATGGTACTGCTTTCGTCGTTTGGCGCGGTTTACTTTATGTTGAAAGTAGTGGTGCCCATGTTTGCAGATGTATTGAAGCGTTTTGGCGGCCAGCTGCCCTGGATAACCGAAATGGTTATCAGCATTTCTAAGGGAATGGAGACCTATTTTCTTCCGGTTTTCCTGTTGTTTACGGCGTTGACTATCTTTTTATACCGGGTACGCAAAACTGAAACTTACCGCAAAATTGTGTCGGGTTTTCTGTTAAGAGTGCCGATAGCCGGTAACCTCATCAAAAAAATATACCTGGGCAGGTTCTGCAATTCTATGCGGCTACTCATCAGTGCTCACGTTCCGTTACTAAGGGCTATTGCTTTGAGCAGGCAGATGGTGGGCTGGTATCCCATCGAATCCTCGCTGCAAAAGGTAGAGGACGACATTCTTAACGGTAAATCCCTGCACCAAAGCCTGCAGCAATTTAAGGTTTATCCTTCCAAAATGATCCAACTGGTGAGGATTGGGGAGGAATCCAATAAGCTGGACTACTTTTTTGCTAAAATAGCCGAACAATACGGAGAAGAAGTAGAATACCAAACCACCTCCCTAAGCAGCATGATGGAGCCATTATTCATTATCGTGGTGGGCTTCCTGGTGGGGGTTATTATGATAGCCATGTACCTGCCTATGTTCCAGATGGGAAATACGTTTCAATAGTGGAGTGTTCGTTATTTTGGCAATGCCTACGGCCCAGGCTATCCGTTTATACGCCTACAAGGCATTAGGCGCGAGGCCGGTATTCACTGCTATCCCTATTGCGGATTATTGCTATTGAAAAGCTTTTTAGTACAAGAAAATATAAAAAAACATTGACATGTCTATGCTGGTTCTGGGATTTGCATATTCAATACTTTACATCTGTTACCTATCAGCGTGGCTACGCGCGACACGCGCGCACCAGCCGGAGGCGATTATAAAACGACAACAAATTTTCAGAACGGCGTTTTATAGTATATCCAAAAGCATAATATTTCATATATTAGGCTGCCTGCCCAGCGACTTATTTTCTATGACTCATGCCAATAAACGAAAGATACGAAAACAGGCAAACCTTACACATATTAATCTCAAGATTATTTAGATACAATGACTAAAGAACAACAATTTTGGGACTGGTTTAAAGTGAATGAAGCTAAGTTCTTCTTCCTTAATCAGATTAATGACGACAATGAGAAAGAACGAATTTTAGATAATCTTCTTTCCCATTTACATGAATACTGCGACCACTTGTTTTTTGAAATAGGTGGTCATCCCAATGAAAAGCAAGATTTGATTATTACAGCTGAAGGCGATACTGCTTTTTTTGACCAGGTCGAAGCTCTTGTAAAACAAGCTCCCACATTAGAATACTGGAACATAATCGCTTTTAAGCCTGCTATGGGATTGGGTACTATTGAATATAATGGAATCAAACTAAACCCAGAAACCATGCGTTTCAATCCACTGAACAATAAAACATCTCAAAAAATCGGTTTAAGAGTACATATAGACAATTTTAGCCCAACCCGTGAAAAAGATTTTTTGCAGGCTCTTTATTTGTTACTCAATAACATTTTGGGTGAAAAATCAACCGCACTGGAAATTGGTTATGTTGATGTAAAAAGTATGCCTCCAACTCCTGAAAAAGAGGATCTGATTGAATTTATTAAACTTCCCCGATATATTCAGTGGAATAAATCTAATCCGTAATATGTCCTATCAAGCCATAGAAAGGCTTTTTATTTCCTCCATAGTGTGAGAGAAATGTTTTTTATTAGAGAAGGCTGCGTATTTAAGTCCAATGCAAGGCGTCATATCCTCGCTGCCGCAAGCGTCCCCGGCTTGTGGCCCGTTTGCTAAGTATACACCATGCAGCTTCGTATATTGGTACCTTATGGCTATATATTCATTGTTAAAAATTAAAATCCCGGATGAAACTAACATCCGGGATTTGCATATTCAATAC
>NZ_JBFUKX010000068.1:0-23931 GCF_056400605.1 Mucilaginibacter sp. P5_A4
ACCTGTTTAAAACTAATGGTGGATACCGGCGACGGTAGGGCCGGTATTGCAAATGAAGGTTATTGGGGCATACCTGTTTTGCCTAATACAACTTATAACGCTTCGTTTTATATAAAGGGTGCAGCAAGCGGGCCACTCCCCGCCAGCCCCTGGGACCCCAAGCCTGCAACCCCTCTTCCTGTAATTGCCGATAACACCGCCGGGCCTATAACCGTAAGTATAGAAAGCAATGACGGTAAAACAGTATATGCTTCGGGGACTATTAATTTGATAAAAAGCCCCTTTTGGAAAAAATATGAACTTAAATTAACAACCGGCGCTGGTGTTAAACCAACGACTGACGCCCGTTTTGTTATTTCGACAAACCGCACCGGGGTTTATTATTTTAACCTCGTCTCTTTATTTCCGCCAACCTATCATAACCGCCCCAATGGGAACCGGGTAGATATCATGAAGTTACTGGCCGATATGAAACCCCGCTTTTTACGTTTCCCCGGCGGTAATTTCCTTGAAGGCCCGAAACTAACTGATGCCTTCCCATGGAAGACCACTTTAGGCGCGCTTGAAAATCGTCCGGGCCATACGGGCTCATGGGGCTACCGCCCCACCGACGGGATGGGCTTACTTGAATTTTTAGAATGGTGCGAAGACCTGAAAATGGAACCGCTGCTTGCCGTTTATGCCGGCTATTCACTCGACGGCGACCACGTGGACGCAGGCCCGCTTTTAAAGCCCTATGTAGATGATGCGCTTGATGAAATTGAATATGTTACAGGCGATGTACACACCTACTGGGGCGCTAAACGTGCGGCAGATGGGCACCCGGCACCCTTTAAACTCAGCTATGTGGAAATTGGTAACGAAGACGGGTTTGACGAGTCTGGCAGTTACGACGGACGTTACGCCCAGTTTTATGATGGCATTAAAGCCAAATACCCTAACCTTCACTGTATTGCAAGCATGGGCGGCAAGGACTGGCTTGGGAGCAGAGGTAAATTAACCATTCGCAAGCCCGAAATTGTAGATGAACATTATTACCGCAATGCCTGGGGGATGGAAGAGGAYGCAGCACATTATGATAACTACGACCGCAAWGGATATAAAGTGTTTGTAGGTGAATGGGCAACAACGGAAGGCATGCCCACCACCACKTTGAATGCTGCCCTYGGYGATGCMGCSTGGATGACMGGTATGGARCGMAATTCRGACSTSGTTATCCGCTCATGYTAYGCGCCWTTACTTGCAAATGTAAACAAGGCTACCGCAACCGTGCCSAAAGCATGGCAATGGGAATCAAACCTGATAGGYTATGATGCATTGACAAGTTTTGGTTCGCCCTCGTACYATGTACAAGTAATGTTTAAYAGCTATATCGGCAATAAAGTGGTTCCTGTAGCGGGCATCGATATCCCCACCCAAACGCGGCCCGCCACCAAACAGGACAGCGCGGCGAACAACATGCCCAAACCTATACCAGGCATGTTTTATGTAGCTACCAAGGACACCAAAACGGGAAAACTGTTCCTTAAAGTAGTAAATGCAACAGGAAAGCCGCAACAGGTTGATATTGATTTAAAGGGGGCCGGAAAGCTTTCTCCCGAGGGTATTATCGTGGTCATAAAAGGTGATAAACCCGAAGATACCAACACGATCAGCGATCCGGTAAAAATAGTTCCGGTTATCAGTAAGGTAAGCGGGATCAGTAAAAAATTTACAAGAACATTCGATGCCTACTCCGTAAGCATGCTTCAAATAAATACGTTAACTAAATAATTGAAACCAGTTAAGAATACCAGGACAAAAAAACAAAATGTCAATATGAGAAATGCGATTTATAGGTTATGGACGACGGCCTTAATTATCAACCTTATAGTGCCGTGTTTATACGCGCAAAAAGCCACTAATCCCATTATTTACGCAGATGTACCAGACATATCAATAGAACGTGTAGGCAATAGCTATTACATGAGCAGCACAACGATGCACATGAGTCCCGGTGTACCTATTATGAAGTCGAACGACCTGGTGAACTGGAAGACGGTGGGTTATGCGTACGATACTTTAGCAAATATTGATGCAACAAATCTTACAAATGGCAAAAATATGTATGGGGAGGGTTCGTGGGCAAGTTCTATCCGTTTCCATAATGGCACCTATTATGTAAGCACATTTTCTGCAAATACCAATAAAATGCACATTTACAGTACTAAAAATATCGAAAAAGGYCCRTGGAAAGCCAGGTCATTTGCCCCCGACCTGGGTGATCACTCCTTGTTTTTTGATGATGACGGAAAAGYGTATATGATTAGCGGGAGCGGAGATTTAAGGTTAGTTGAATTAAAGGACGATCTTTCCGGTATAAAGCCTGGCGGAACGGACCAGGTTATCATTAAAAAGGCAAACGTGCCTTCGGGCGGCATTGGCCTCGGTCCGGAGGGCTCTCAGCTGTTTAAGATCCACGGCAAATATTATCTTTTCAATATTACATGGCCACCGGACCAYGTACGCACTGTTATCATACACCGGGCAGATAAAATCACCGGCCCGTACGCAGGACGAATTGGCCTCCAGGATCTGGGTGTGGCACAAGGTGGATTGGTTGAAGCGCCGAATGGAGCCTGGTATTCTTATTTGTTCCGTGATTATGGCTCGGTGGGCCGTATTCCCTATTTGGTCCCTGTAAAGTGGGAGGATGGATGGCCCGTTTTGGGCAACCACGGCAAAGTGACTGATACACTCGACCTGCCGGCCGGCAAAGGTTTGATCCCGGGAATTGTCGCTTCAGACGAGTTTACCCGTAAAAAAGGTGAACGTGAATTACCACTGGTTTGGCAATGGAAYCATAACCCGGATAATAGCTTGTGGTCTGTTACCGCGCGGAAAGGGTATTTACGACTCACCACCGGCAGGATTGACACCAATTTCCTGATGGCACGAAATTCATTGACACAACGCACTATCGGCCCGGTATGCTCCGGGATAGTTTCGCTCGACGTTTCTAAAATGAAAGATGGTGATTTCGCGGGCTTGGGCCTTCTGCAAAAAAATTACGGGTTGGCCGGTGTAAAAATAACCGGGGATAGCAAAGCTGTCGTCATGATCAATGCAAGCACCGGAAAACCTGTGGAAGCACAAAAGATCCCCCTGAACCAAAAGGTAGTATACTTTAAGGCGGAATGCAATTTTACGAACAGGAAAGACTTGGCAGATTTTTTTTATAGCCTGGACGGGAAAACATGGATCCCATTGGGCACGCAATTAAAAATGGCCTATACCTTCCCRCATTTCATGGGCTATCGTTTTGCTTTGTTTAATTATGCTACAAAAAATATAGGGGGAGCGGCCGACTTTGACTTTTTTCATATAACAGGTTCCATTTCATCGGAAAAATAAAGCGCATTAAATTAACGAAYGCAAAAAATGAAAAAATTGGAAAATATATCTTAATGTTATTATGCTTACAGCCCTGGTTATTTCCGGGGCGCAAAGCTATAAAAAAACGGCATTAGGTTTAACGCAACCCGAACCCGGTGCGAAATTCGCTCAAAATGCTTTCGATAACTTTATGACGATATAGAGACAACCACTTTTTTTAACCGGATGATACGGATAGCCTCCTGAACGACAACCTCGCGGTTAAGCTCAAAATTGCTGACCTTGCATTTTATGACGAATTAAAAAAGCGTGGAATGCAGAAGCCGGTGAATACATCCTTCAGTTAGGTAATTCATCCAGTAACATCATTCAGAAAGTAAAAATTTCAGTTAAATAAATATTGGATGGTTTCACAACTAAATGCCTTATTCTATAACCAAAAACACGCTCACTTTTATGAAAGCGATAACAATGGCCTTCTTTTTGCTTTTGGCCGGCAGTACTTTTAGCCTTGCTCAAAATCAAAATGGTATTGAACGAAAACAATTATTTGATTACAACTGGAAATTTACCCGGGGCGACGAGGCGTCAGCCAAATCAAGAGACTTTAATGATGCGGCGTGGCGTAGCCTTGATTTGCCGCATGATTGGAGTATTGAAGGGAAAATAAACCCTAAAAATTCAACAGCCGGAGCAGGCGGTTACTTCCCTGCAGGTATCGGTTGGTACAGGAAAACATTCGCGGCGCCCGGTGAATGGAAAGGTAAAAGCGTTTCTGTTTATTTTGAAGGCGTTTATATGAACTCCGAGGTATTTATTAACGGAAAATCGCTTGGCGTTCGTCCTTATGGTTATTCATCATTCAGTTATGATCTTTCGCCTTATTTGGACTTTAACAAAGAAAATGTCATAGCTGTACGGGTAGACAATTCTCAACAAATAAACAGCAGGTGGTACAGTGGCTCCGGGATCTATCGCCACGTTTGGATGAAGGTTTCCAACCCTGTGCATGCAGACGATTGGGGAGTAGCAATCACAACGCCTGAAGTATCTGCAAAGCAAGCATCCGTTCGGATAAAGACTTTAATAAAGAACGAAACTGCTTTCTCGCAAAGTGTTTTTCTTAAGAGCCAACTACTATCGGCAAATTCTAAAAACGCAGGGGGTAATAAAATAAAGGTAGAACTACCTGCTAATAGTGAAAAGGAAATTACGCAAACTATAAAAGTGTCCGGGCCCTTACTATGGGAGCCGGAAACTCCTAATTTATATCAGGCCCGGATCCAGATTTTAAAAGATAACCATGTAATAGACGACATCCAAACGGCTTTTGGCATCCGATCCATAAAGTTTACCGTTGAAAATGGTTTCCAACTTAACGGTAAAACGATCAAGATAAGCGGCGGATGCGTTCATCATGATAATGGCTGCCTGGGGGCTGCAGCGTTTGACCGGGCTGAGGAACGGAAAGTTGAGCTACTAAAGGCTGCAGGCTTCAATGCCGTAAGAACCTCTCATAATCCCCCTTCCGAAGCTTTTTTAAACGCTTGTGATAGATTAGGGCTGTTGGTTATTGATGAAGCATTCGATGGATGGAGAGGTGGCAAAAACAAGTACGATTATTCTATCTATTTTGACCAATGGTGGAAACATGATTTGGAAACAATGGTGCTGCGTGACAGGAATCACCCCTCAATTTTTATGTGGAGTATTGGCAATGAAATATCTGAAAGAAAAACACCTGAAGCAGTGAAAACGGCTAAAATGCTTGCCAGCGCAGTTAAAAATATAGATGCAACGAGACCTGTTACGTCGGCTGTTGTCACCTGGGGCGAATGGGAATCTTTTGATCCGCTTATGGCAGCTCATGATGTTTGTGGTTATAATTATCAATTAAATAGCGCTCCGGCCGATCATCAAAGAGTCCCTTCCCGCATTATTGTTCAAACAGAATCATATCCGCGGGATGCTTTTGCCAATTGGAAGCTGGTGCAGAACAACAGTTACATAATCGGCGATTTTGTTTGGTCGGCTATTGATTATCTGGGCGAGTCCGGGATCGGTCGTTCGTATTATTCGGGTGATGTCCCAGGAGAGAATTGGGAAAACGATTTTTTTCCATGGCATGGCGCATATTGTGGCGACATAGATTTGATGGGATGGAGAAAACCTATATCGCATTACCGCAGCCTGTTGTATAACAATAACGAGAAGCTATACATGGCTGTTCGCGAACCTCAACCCGATCCACTGGAAATTAAAGAAACAAAATGGTCTGTTTGGCCAACCTGGGAAAGCTGGACATGGCCTGGTTATGATGGAAAGAGTATTGAGGTAGAAATATATTCAAAATATCCAAAGGTCAGGCTTTACCTTAATAATAAACTTATCGGTGAAATGCCAACAACCGAAGAGCAGGAATTTAGAGCTACTTTTTCAGTGCCCTATACGCCCGGAGTTCTCAAAGCGGTTGGTGTGGAAGATGATAAGGAAACAGGATCATCTATTCTGCAAACTTCCGGGAATGCTGCAAAGATCAAACTAATTGCCGACCGAAAGGAAATTTTGGCTAACGGTCAGGATTTATCTTATGTGACGATCGAAATAACTGATAAGGACGGGACAATTCAACCGAACGCAGCAGATCGATTGCATTTTAAAATTGACGGACCGGGCGTAATTGCCGGTGCAGATAATGCCAATATGAAAGACTACGACCCATATACAGGCAACTCACGTAATGCATGGCACGGACGGGCGATAGTTGTAGTCAGAAGCACACGTAATGCTGGGGATATTAAACTTACGGTTAGTTCCGCAGGGCGATCTGAAGCAACTTTAGTTATTAAAGTACTTAAACATTAACGCTTGTGAAAACTCGCAGGATAAATATGGGTATATCTGGCGATTTAAGTATTTGAGAAATGATCCGGGTAAGCGTTATCAAAAGAGCCAAAAGATTGTCTTTCCAGATATTCATCATCCAGCTCTTTTTTTTCCAAGGTATCCTTTGTTGTTGAAAGCTTACAATCTATCGGTTCGGCTGGGACAGATCTTCACTGTCTGCAAAGACAAGAAGCAGGCTTTCAAAAGACAGGCTATCTGGTATAACGATGTAGAAGATGCAGGAATTGATGCTTTTAAAACTGTTGCAAGATCTGTCAAAACGCATTAATGCCGTCGCCTTATGTAGGTCGAAAAAACAATCGCAGTAAGTAGAGAAAACCGCATTCTCCACAAACTGTAATCTGAAGTAAATCTATCAGATACTACTTTGGCAGAGTTTTATTACAAGGAATTATAACTTGTTATATTCGAAATTTTTTAAACTCATTATGTCGAATGTCGCGTTCTCCAATATTTAATAATACTAAAACTTGGTTTTACTCTCATATTTGCCATTGAATGCCCTGACATAGTTAAATCCATCACAAAAATTACCGGCAGTCTGCTGATATCAAAAATCATGACCAAACCTAATTTGCTTGTTCCTTTCGACACAATCGTTCTTTATAATTTCTGCTAAATTAGTTAGTAGAAGTGATTGTATCCTGTTTTGCGGGATAAGCTTTTTTGTGAAACAAGCCAAAGGAAATTCTTTGAACACTTATTTGAGTTTTTGGAGGTTGTAGAGCCGATTTTGAAAGAGGTTAAAAATATCAAGTCCTAATAATTAAAGTTCAAAAACGCACTGTATTGGAAAAGATTTGTCTAATACAACCTGGAGTTATATTGAGGGAATCACAAAGTGTTTCCCGTTTTTTATCGCCTAAAAAAGGCATTGCACAAGATGAGCACCGCGATATCCTTAAAATGCAGTCTTAAATGTTTTAAGGCCTGAGTAATTTGGTTTTCTACAGAACGTTTTGATATTCCAAGCCGTTCTGCAATTTCATTATTGGTGAGGTGGTGTTTCCGGCTTAATAAAAATATTTCACAGCTACGCTTAGGCAATTGTTTTAAACAAGCCTCCATTTCGTTTTCCAGGTCATGATAGATCATGTTTTCCTGGCCGCTGTTTTCCTGTGTTAGTTTTGTCTCCTCCGGGTAGGATTCCAGGTACACAACGGACAGATTTTCACTTTTCTTTAAAAAACTATAAACCAGGTAACGGGTTGAGGTCTTCAAATAGCTTTTAAAATCGGCAATGTTTAGATATTTTCTTCTGTTCCAGATATTGAGGAAAAGGTCGTGTACCAGTTCCTCGCAGGTATCGGGGTCTTTAATATATTTATTTGCGGTTTTATACAGTATAAACCAATGGCGTTCAAAGAGCGCTGTAAAAGCACGGTAATCATCATGAACGATCTTTTCCCACAGATCGGCATCGCTAGGGGAGCTATTTGCCATAATTGGTTATAACAATAAAAATACAATTATAAGATTTAAAGGTAGATATTGTAGTCAATAGTATAATTCTTCAATTTTTTTTTCAAGATAAAGTGTGTGCAGGGCATTAAAGTACCTCTATGTTTATATAAGCCTGTAATAAACCATTATTAAAATGACCCAAGCAGAATACCTGTTGCTGTATGAGAAATATATTGCCGGAAATGCCACACCCACTGAGATAGAAAAGGTGTTGCATTACCGGGATGAATTTGAAATGTATGTAGCTGTAAAGGATGATGAAGCCAACGAGTATAGTGAAACAAAAAAAAGGATATTAAAAAACCTTGATAAAAATACTGGTCAGGCAAGGATTCTTATGCTCCGGAGGACAAAGATGTGGTCTTCAGCGGCGGCTATTTTAATCTTTGGTACAGCTGGGTTCCTTTTTCTGAAAAATAATCACGCTGTACAATCTTTTAAAAATAATAAACAAGCTATTGTTGCTCATGATGTTGCACCCGGTTCAAATAAAGCAACACTTACCCTGGCAAATGGGAAAGTGATTGCCTTAAGTGACGTTGCTAACGGAGTAATTAATAAACAGGGAAATGTCACTGTAAAAAAGAAAACGGGCGGAATAATAGAATATGCTGTTACTGCCGAAAATAATGATAAAAGTTCCGTAGCCAATTCGATATCCACCCCACGCGGTGGGCAATATCAATTGATACTATCCGACGGAACAAAAGTATGGCTCAATGCGGCATCGTCATTAAGGTTCCCATCGTCCTTTGTTGGCCGAAAACGTACTGTTGAATTAAGAGGGGAAGCTTATTTTGAAGTCGCCAAAAACAAAAAAATGCCTTTTATAGTAAAATTCAATGATGTCAATATTGAGGTTTTAGGAACCCATTTTGATATAAAAGCTTATGATGATGAAGAAACTAAAGCCACTTTGGCAGAAGGATCAATAAAAATCAGCAAAAACAGTCAGCAAAAAATATTGATTCCAGGGCAGCAGGTTATTGTACCAAAAGTGGCTGATAATTTAGAAGTCTCACCGGCGAACATGGATGAAGCCCTTGCCTGGAAAAATGGTTATTTTATATTCCATGATGCCAGTATTGAAAGTATAATGAAAACTGCGGCAAGATGGTACGATGTTGACGTTGCCTATGATACCGACCTTAGGAGTAAAAAGTTTGGCGGGCGGGTTTCAAGGTACAAGAACATCTCCGAACTGCTGAAAAACATGGAGTTAACCGGAACTATTCACTTTAAAATTGAAGGAAGGAGGATAACCGTGTTGAAATAAAAAAATACTAAAAATCACAACAACTATGGTTATCAAATAAATCACCAGAAGCGTTGGTACCGCTCCTGATGATCTCCGGCAATGAGAAGCCGGGCCAGGTAACTATTGTTAATCGTTTCGTACAACTAATTTAACCTAACATTCAAATGTATAAAATTTTTACCGGAATTATTTGCGGGAGTACTTCCTGCGCGTTATCCAAATTTTTGAGAGTAATGAAATTAACTATTGTTTTATGGGTAGTTGCCTTTATGCAGGTAAGCGCATCAACATATGCCCAAAAAACTAGTTTAAATGTTAAAAACAAGCCCCTTATTGATGTTTTAGATCAAATTACCCGGCAAACCAATTACAATTTTATTTACAACTCTGATATACTTAATACAGCAAAGCCTGTAAGCATCTCCGTAAAAGATGGAGAGCTTAACGATGTGTTAAAAAAGTGCTTCTTTGACCAGCCCTTTACCTATGTGATTAACGGTAATACTGTTATTATTAAAAGAAAACCTGAGGTTGTGGCCCTATCGGCTGTGCAGGCCATCCCTATTAAGGGAACTGTAACCGATGATAAAGGTGTCCCATTAGCCGGTGCGTCTGTTATGGTAAAAGACGCGAAAAAAGGCGCAGTCACTAATAATGCAGGAGAGTTTTCGATTGATGCCAAACCTGGTGATATACTGATTATTTCTTATATAGGATTTCAAACCCAGGAGATTGTAATTGGTTCACAATCGAGTATTGATGTCAGGATGACCGCTGCCATCAATGCGTTAAATGAACTGGTTGTTATAGGATATGGTACACAAAAGCAAAGCAATATTACGGGGGCTATCAGTAGTATAAAAGCGAGCGATATGAAAGACCAGCAGATAACCCGGCTTGATAATGCTTTACAGGGGCGGGTTGCCGGTGTCAGTGTGATACAAAGTTCAGGCGCTCCCGGCTCTGGCCCAACAATCAATGTGAGGGGTGTAACCTCTATCAATAACAGTAACCCCTTATATGTTATTGACGGGGTGGTGGTGGATAATGGCGGGATCGATAATATTAACCCGAACGATATAGCTTCAATAGATGTGCTGAAGGATGCAGCAGCCGCTATTTACGGATCAAGGGCATCCGCAGGCGTTATCCTGGTTACCACCAAAAAAGGCAAACCTGGAGCTCCTGTGATCACTTATGATGGTTATTACGGCCTGCAAAACCCAATTAAAAAGGTGCAGATGGCTGATGGTACTCAATATGCAACTTTAAGGAATGAAGCGATTACCAACGATGGCGGGACAGCGCCGTTTGCCGACCCTTCGGTTTACGGAACAGGTACCAACTGGCAGAATGTGGTTTTTGGCAAAAATGTCCCTATTCAAAACCATAACATTTCGGTCAGCGGCGGAAACGATAAGAACACTTATTCAGCACATCTCAGGCGCTATGGAACGGCACCGATATTGAAATGGGTACCGACCTGAACCAAAACCCGATAAATTACCACAAGTTCTATATGGCCGATACGGTGGTGAGCCTGGTGCAGAGCGGCAAGTTGTCCGAATACCTGGTAAACGAGAAGGTAAAACGCATTTTATATGTAATGTATAAAACCAATATGATCGGTGGCGTTCCGCGCAAAAAGGGTGAATACAATACCAAAGCCCATCAACAAACAGCGGAAAAGATTGCCGAAGAAGGCATCGTATTGCTTAAAAATGAAAATAAAATATTGCCCTTAAGTTCAAAGATCAAATCAATTGCCGTAATAGGCTGCAACGCCTATAGGAAACAATCGATGGGTGGTGGAAGCTCGCAAGTAAAGGCGTTTTATGAGGTAACACCGTTGCAAGGCCTTAAAAACATTGCAGGCGACAAGGTAAATGTCACTTATGCAAAGGGTTATAATGTTGCCCGTAATGCCGGGCCAGACCAGGTTATGATAGATGAAGCGGTTAAAGTCGCATCAAAAGCTGATGTTGCCATTATTGTGGGCGGATGGACGCATGGCTATGGTTATTCATGGTGGGGTGATAATGCCTATGATGCGGAAGGCGTTGATAAGCCCGATATGAATATGCCTTTTGGGCAGAATGAGCTAATCAAAGCTGTTTTGGCTGCAAACCCCAACACAGTTGTTGTACTAATGGGCGGCGGTCCGATAGATATGTCGGCATGGGTTAACCAGGCAAAAGGTATTATACAGGCCTGGTATCCCGGTATGGAAGGTGGTAATGCGCTGGCGAAAATTATCTTCGGGCAGGTAAACCCGTCCGGTAAATTGCCGGTTAGCTTTCCAAAGAAACAGGCAGATGCGCCGGCTATCAAACTGGGCGAATTTCCGGGTGACAGTGTTATCGTTAACTACTTCGATGATATTTATGTGGGCTACCGTTATTTCGATACCTATAAAGTCGAGCCTCAGTTTGCCTTTGGTCATGGTTTGTCCTATACCACTTTCAAATACAGCGATCTGCATGTTAAAACAAGTAATCAAACCGCTACAGTTACTTTCAGTATAAAAAACACCGGTACAATGGCGGGTGCCGAAGTGGCGCAATTATATGTAAAACAAGAAAAACTAAATCTACCCAGACCCGAGAAGGAATTAAAAGGTTTTAAAAAAGTGTTTTTGAAAGCGGGCGAAGAAAAGAAAATTACCCTTGCCTTAAATAAAGAAGCCTTTCAATATTTCAATGATGTTAAAAACCAATGGGAAATAAACCCCGGTCTTTTTGACTTTATTATCGCAAGCTCATCCAGGGATATCAGGTTAAAGGGCACAGGGGTTTTATAATAATTTGAAGCGACTAAATCATCAGGTATGAAAACAACAAGTCTTAAACGCAAACAAGGGCTCCTCTATATCTTTTTAGGCTTTGCCCATTCGCTTTGCTCAGCGCAAACGCCAGACCCCTGGAAAATAACCGCGACAAACATTGATCCTTCAAACTATTACGGCGTTACCTTGGCCAACGGAATGATTGGCATGGTTTCGTCGCCTGAAGTATTTAAGATAAAAGGCGTAACTCTTGCTGGCGCTTATGATTTATATGGCCGGGGCAGGGTAAGCAATTTTCTGAATAGTTTTAATTTATTGAATATGTCGCTCGACATCAATGGCAAACGTGCCGAAGCCAGGAGTGTCAGCAACTATAAGCAGGACTTGACATGCTGCACGGTTGCTTTACCGCAACCTTTGACCTTGGAGATGAAGCTTCGGTAAAATACGCTTATTATGCGCTAAGACAATTGCCATTTACTGTTTTGATGGATATTTCCATCACCGATAAAAAAATATTACGATCAACGCTGTCAGTGCCCTGGAAACGCCGGATGCCTTGCGCGATGTTCAAAGCTATTATAATGTGGTTGGCCCTATCAGCCTGCTTACTTCAAGTGGAAAAAGCCCGACCGGTAAATTGCTACCCTGTGCCTCAAATACTTTCTTGTTTGACGAGGAACGCGGGCAGGAGTCGCGGGTGATGCACGAAATGTGGGATAGCAATCTGCATCAGATGAAACTCAGCAAAGCTATTGCCGCGGGACAAACTTATCAGTATGCCCTTGCCGGGTCATCAATTACGTCGGCGCACGACGCCGACCCATTGAACCAGGCTGAACGTTTAACCATTTTTGCCAAACTGGAAGGCCGGAACCGCCTGATCAAATTCCACGAAAAAGCATTGGATGATCTGTGGAAGAGTGACATTAAAATTGATGGAGATCCGCAGGCGCAACAGGATGTGCATACTATGTTGTATCATTTGTATTCCTTTTCCCGCGCCGGCAGCGCTTATGCTCCTTCGCCATGGGCCTGTCAGGTCTTGGCTATAATGCTCACGTATTTTGGGATGCTGATCTGTGGATGTATCCCGGCTTGCTGGTATTGCATCCGGAGATAGCCAAATCTTTTGTTGAGTATCGTTACCAGCGTTTAGGTGCGGCAAAGCAAAATGCCTTTGCACATGGCTATAAAGGGGCCATGTTTGCCTGGGAAAGCGCCGATAGCGGTGTAGAAGAAATACCGGTTTGGGCACTAAGCGGTCCGTTTGAGCACCATATTACTGCCGACGTTGCCATTGCCGCCCGGAATTATTATTGTGTTAAAAACCTCCAAAAACAAGCAAACAACTAACGATCAAATTGTTAGAGCTTTTAACTTATTGTAGTAGCCCGTAGGGGAAGAATCTCGAACTCTTTTTTAGGTGATTTGAGGCGTTTGGCTGGTTAAAAATAGGGTTCGAGTCCAGTTTGGGGACAATTGCCTTGTGAACCCTACGGGAATCGAACAATCATAAATTGCCGGATATGGTTCTTTGCTTTTCTTACTGCATAAAAAGTCCGCGTTACAACAGGTAAAATCTTTATGAGTCATGATTTTAATAAAGGCTTCCTTTAAGTGGCAATTAAAAAAGTCGGCATACATAGCTTGTTATTCTGTCTTCAAACTTTTTATCGGGTTTGCCAATGCGACTTTTATGGACTGGAAGCTTACCGTCATTAATGTGATTAGTATAGCGCCAATAGCTGTAACGATAAATATCCACCATGCTACATCGGTGTGATACTGATAGTTACGCAGCCAGTTATGCATAAAATAATAAGCCACAGGCGAGGCTATAATTATTGAAATAAACACCAGTATGGCAAAGTCTTTCGATAGCAATTGCCACAGGGCGAACACAGAAGCGCCAAGCACCTTACGTATACCTATTTCCTTAACACGCTGTTCGGCCATGAATGATGCCATGCCAAACAGCCCGAGGCAGCTGATAAATATAGCCAGGCCGGCGAAAACAGTAGCCAACTTACCTATGCGTTCTTCATCACCGAATTCTTTTTCATATTCCTGGTCAACGAAGTGGTATTCAAAGGGCTGTTCTGGATTATAGGTTTTTAAAACAGAAGCGATGTTGCTAATAGCTTTGGCAGCGCTCATTTTCGGGTTTATCTTTAGCAATAAACAGCCTCCCGGCCATTTCGCCAGAAAATGAACCATGGGTTGCACCTGTTCATAAGGCGACCGGTTAATGATGTCTTTAGTGACCCCTATGATCTTAAACTGTTGGCCATAAAAGGTTATGTAATTTTCTGTCGGTTTTTTCATAGACATAAAATCAGCTGCCGCCTGGTTAATGATTACCGCTGCTGAGTCGGAAAGGAATGACCGTGAGAAATCACGGCCGTCGCTAAATTCCCAACCAATGGTTTTGCCATAATCGTATGAAATATCCTCCTGGCCGAAATTGACATCCAGCTTAGGGTCTTCTCCAGGCCATCCCACGCCGCCAGTAGTACCAGCAACTTTGTTAGGCGGAGCATCTGCTTCGGCCATTTCAGTTATTGTGCCGTTACTTGCAAGGGCCTGTTTTATCACATCAAAATGTTGATGGAGTTCAATAGTCCGGATGGGTATGGCAACCAACCCATCCTGGCTATAGCCTATAGGGCGGTCTTTGGCAAACATTATCTGCCGGATAACAACAATGGTACCGATGATAAGCACAATAGAAACTGTAAACTGAAGCACCACCAGTATTTTACGCGGGGCCGAAGCCAGCCGCCCGACCCGGAACGCCCCCTTTAATACCTTCACAGGCTTAAATGACGACAGGTAGAGGGCCGGATAGCTGCCGGTGATAATAGCGGTGATAAAACTGAGGCCGATTCCCGCGAGCCAAAACGCCGGACTGTTCCAGGGAATGACTATCTGTTTACCGGCCAGCTGATCGAAGGCTGAAAGGCTTAACTCCACCAATAGTATCGAGACCATAAAAGCCATCAATACACAAAGTAACGATTCACCGTAAAACTGGTATATCAATTGGCTACGGGATGAACCAATTGCCTTGCGGATACCTACTTCGCGCGCGCGTTTCTCAGACCTGGCTGTACTTAGGTTCATGAAGTTGATACAAGCCAGCAGCAGGACAAACACACCTACAATACCAAAAAGCCACACATATTGTATTTCGCCACCAATGTTTTTTCCGTCCTTAAACGCGCTATACAAATGCCATTTACTCATTGGCTGCAGAAATAGCGCCGGTTTTGCTGAAGCCGCAACTGGTTTTAAATGCCGGAGCATTTCATCTCTGATCTTTAAAGATACTTTGTCAAGGTCGGCATTGTGAGCCAGTTGAACATATAAGTTAACAATACCTGGGCCCCATGGCTCCCTCATTCCGCTCAAGCCTGCCTCAAAGTGGCCCCATGAACCAATAAAAGCCATGCCGCCAAGCGTGGTATTTTCGGGGAGATCTGCATAAACGCCAGCTATTTTTAGATTATCTAAACCGTTCCACCTCAAATTTAACTTCAAAACTTTACCCATGGGGTCCTCATTGCCGAAAAATGCCTTCGCTGTAGCCGCCGATATTAATATCGACGATGGGTCCTTTATAGCATCGCCTCTGCCTTCGAGCATATTTAGTGTAAACAGGGCTGGCCCGCCGGCTTCCATGAAGGCACCTTGCTCAGTCAGTTTTTTGTCGCCTAAAGCCAATATATAATTTCTCGGGAGTGTCGACATTGCTACAGACTTAAAATCGCTGCCATAGTTTTTGCGTAGCTCGGCTGCCAAAGGATACGGTACATGGAACGAGGTCTTCACTTCGCCATTATTGGTCACATTTTGTATTACCTGGGCTATACGGCGATAGTTACCGTGGTACTTATTAAATGATACTTCATCCAAAATCCACAAACTGATGAGCATTACCACTGCTATACCCACTGCAAGGCCACCTATATTAATAAGCGATAATACTTTATTCTTAATAAGGTTGCGCCAGGCAATTTTGAAATAATTTTTAAACATATAATTGCGATTTAATTTTACAGGAGCCCAACCTGGCGGGCTCCCCGAACGCAATATTACCGACGGTAGGTGTGATGAGATGGCCAACTTATCATTTGGCAACTCTTTTTTCAGGCTGTTTTTGTATTCCACTGGGGTTTTGCCGGTCATCTCTTTGAAAACGCGGTTGAAAGTCCTTTGGGAATTAAACCCCGACTCGTAGGCGATCCCCAGCAGTGTGAGCCGGTTGTGAGCCGGGTCCTGCATCTTCCGGGCAGTTTCACGAACCCTGAACTCATTAATAAAGTCGCTGAAGTTCTTTTCCAAGCCCACATTAATAATCCGCGATAAATCGTGCGGATGGATATTCAGCTTTACTGCCAGGGAGGTCAATGTCAGTTCGGCATCCTCATAAAGACGGTTTGCGGCTACAGCTTCCTTTAGCGTGCGGCTTTTTTCCTTTGCATCATATCTATCGGTTATCGGGGTGGCCAGTTGTGTGCTGCTATCCAATTTTAGCATCACTTCGGCGGCTACGCCAATAAGCACAAAAGCAACGGTAAAACTCAAGACATCATTAAACAGCCATAATATGCAAAGCAAGGCGAGCAGATGCAAGGTCTTATCTAACCGGCGGAAAGCAAAGCGCGGCCTATCCATTAGCACCGGCTGCAAGCGGTTATAAAAATGCTGTATCAACCGGTGCGACAGGTATAAATAAATGACAACCGAAATGAGCACCAGCCAGCCCGGCAGCCAATACGCAACCAGCAAAGGGCAAAAATGTAGCATATCCTTTCGGGCAAATTGTAGGTTTGGTGACGTCATCCGCCCCACATAAAAATACAACAGCGGCCCCAGCGCCGGTAAAAAAATCGGCGAAAGCCCGCCGGTCTTCAGTACAATTACAGCTAAAGCGGCACTTAAAAACAGGTTGGCTGCCTGGCCTTCCCTTTTTGCGAATGCTAAAAGCAGCGCGAGTGTAAACCCCGAAAACAGGGTTGCCATGGCGGCCACATGGTACAGGTTAATATGGAATATATCAGGATTCAAGTAATTCAAATAGCCCAAAGGCCGTTCCAAATTTACAATATATTGATATATACAAAATTATGCCAGGATAAATATGTTTTGCTGTAACGGAATCGAACATAGGGTGTTCGTTTTGGGGTGGGTAGGGGCATTGGGTTCGCTGGTTTGGTTGTGTTGTTGCGAATAAGTATACCAAACAAGAAAGCCGCTCTACTTTCGTAAAACGGCTTTGTAGCCCCCAGGGAATCGAAGCCATGCACTAAGTTACCTCCAAACTGCTTAAAAACTTTAGTCCCTCCAAAAAGTGGTTCGAATTCCATCTGGGGACAATATCGATTCTCCCCAAACTGGACTCGAACCCTATTTTTTAACCAGCCAAACGCCTCAAATCACCTAAAAAAGAGTTCGAGATTCTTCCCCTATGGCTACTAAAATACGTTTAAGCCACTAACAAATTGATTGCTAGTGGCTTACTTGTTTTTTTGGCTAAGATTTTTTCTGTCTGGCTTTTCCAGAGCCTAAGCAACACTCTGCTAATCAACTATTTGAATTGTTTTCAGGTGTTCTAATCCCTTTAGGGATTAGTTTCAAATACTCTTTAAATTTCCGGGACTAAATCTTTACCATTTTCATCATCATCCATTATTATTTCTACTATAGTCGGGCAATCAGATCTAATAATTCAGCTTTGTTGTTATCAAACTTTGATGCTCCTTTTTTAACAACTCTTTTGGCTGGTCTTTTTTTTGACATTTTTAATAATATTAGTTAAAGGCCAATATAGCTAACCCAAAAAATAACTTCTATTTTTATGAACTGACTATAAGCATGTTAATGGCGTTAATCCTGCATAACCTGCGTGCCTGCTGTACAAAAAATGTGTTCCGTATCTCACCCCGGAACGCCGTCAACTAAATTCAGATCAATCTCATTTTACTGACGTAAATTTCACACAGCTAATGCCACCTGCTTTGTATTCATTCTTCTGCCCACTACTGCTCTAAATTTTAAATAGTGTTGAGATTAAAACCTGTAAACAGCAACCGCTCCGTTATCTCAAGGCACTTGTAATTATTAAATAGAAAAAACGTATATTCATTTCATCTAATTACAGGGTCACTGTACCTGTCAGTTTTATATCTCTTGATGAATCACCAACAAGAATATCAAACTTTCCAGGCTCCAAAACCCATTTACTCAAATTATCATTGAAATATTGAAATGCGTTCTCATCCAAGGTCATCGTTATTGTTTTTGATTCTCCGGGTCATCATCCTTTGTTTGCAGGAAATTTCCATTCGATAAATTCCCGCGCATGTTTAAAAGTTTTAAGTGTATTGGCGCCAAAGCCCCTGCCAATCAAAGATTCCATCTGTTTATTGTGATCGCTGAAAATCTCCAACAACATTTTAGATTTTTTACCTTTCCCGTCAAGTTCGTTCCGCAAGGTATCGGCGGTGATCTCTTCTTCGCTGTCCAGCAGGCGGGTATGGATACGTTTCAGCTTGGCCAGGATACTGTCTAAATGGGCATTTAAACTCCTTGCATCCTCAGTATTTCCACGGGCTTTTCCTCGTTTTTCGTCCCATTTTTCAGGTTCGATTCTCGCCCGATAGTTGCTTCACTCCTTTTTTCGTCCACGGAAATACACAAATAGATAAGCAAATTTCCTGATTCATAGTACTTTACCTTCTTTAGGTAAAAAAGCATGTTAAAATTTTTAGTCTTCATTAACTCACTAGTTTTTGTTCACCAATCGTTACAAACCTACATTTACAGGCCCCGAAAATCAAGATGTTCAAATTTTTGACTGGCTGACAATCAGTTATTTATGATACTTTTGGTTAGTAAATCGGTAAGTGACCAAAAAACGCTCTAAAACTCACCTGAGTAGTGAAAATAGCTGCATAAAATGGTCATTTTACCAAAATCAAAAGGCCTGTAAACATTTGATTTACAGGCCTTTGGTTGTTTTTGAATTAAGCGTATGTGGTCCCGACGAGAATCGAACGATGCCCGTAATTACATGAAATTCAGCGTTTTATACGGCTATTAATTCACTACTCACCGAATTACTCACCGTGTTTTTTGATATAGATTGATCGCAAATCTTGTACTATAAATATAGACATTTACAGATTATTTTCAAAATATCGGCGGCTTTTTTTGATAATAGGCTCTGACAACTGACTTAAATTCTCACCCTAAAGATATTCAGCGAGGATATACCTTCGCCTCATCTATCTCGTCAGGATAATCCTATTTATCGTGGAAGACAGCATTCTTTATAAGATGTAATTTGAATTAGATTTCTCAGATTATACCTTGGCCGAATTCTATTGCACGGATTTATAACTTGTTATGTTCCAATTTTTTGAAACTCATTGTGTCGAATGTCAAGTTCTCTATTTTGAAATTTTCGGTGGGTACCAAATGATGTAGTTCCCCCGGCTAATATTTTTTATTAAATCCTATTGTCCCGGACAAAGAAAAATTAAAACGACATTGATATTCAATAGCTCATATACAATGGACTAGATTACTCACAATATCGTAACTTGCTCTTGAATAACGAGATGACTATCTGCGTGTCTGGCGCCCCATGTCCAATTATAATTGGTACTTTCCGGACAAGTTAAAGTTAAACGCATAAGTACCCTAATCAAGCCGAGGGACTCTAAAAGCTGCTATTCTTTTATTACATGTTGATCATGTCAAACTGTGAGATTATAACGACCGGAAAAACTCTCTGATTTACTCGCCAGACACATGATGATCAACTATAAAAAATCAACTAATAATGCCTCAGGACGCCGGATTAAATTTAATTACAATTCTTTATAAGTTATAAGCCATTAGGCATTAGCGCTAATGCCCAATGGCTTTGATATTTAAAATAGCCCCTGATAGGTTGGGGGAAGTAACCGTCAATTTAATATCGCCCGAACTGTGCGTGCTTCTGATAACAACCAAGGCACGTCCGTGCCAGGCCTTACGTGTATCCGCTGCATATGGATCTGTGTCCTTCAAATCGGCATTATCTACTCCCGTAATGGTGGCAGGCCCTTCAATTTTAAAATGCAGGCGATTTATAGCATTCGGTTGAACTATGCCGGCACTGTCTGTTATCTCAATGGTGACATAGGCCAAATCTTGCCCATTTGCCAATAACTTTTTATGGTCGGCAGTCAATTTTATTTTTGCAGCTCCGCCCGACGTTTGCAAAACAGTTGATTCAACCTCCTTATCGTTATCCACACCGACAGCCTTGAGCTGTCCCGGCGAATAGGGCACGGTGAATTCGGCTTTATGTTCCTGCGCTATTGCCGTAGGTTTTTCGCCAATAAGTTTATTGTTGAGATAAAGGCGCACCTTAGGATATTTTGAATAAACTTCCACTTTAATATCCTTTCCAACATAATCCGGCCAGGTCCAGCTTTCCCAGGTTGGCCAAACAGACCACCACGTTGTTTTAATTTCCAAGGGGGCTGGTTCAGGTTCCCGGACAGCCATGAAAAGTTTTTCGGTATTATTGTATAACAAGTTACGATAATGCGAAATCGGCTTCCTCCATCCAATCAGATCAACATCTCCGCAATAAGCACCATGCCAGGGGAAAAAATCATGTTCCCAGTGTTCGCCAGGCATATCGCCCGAATAATACCAACGACCTATTCCTGATTCTCCAAGATAATCTATAGCCGTCCAAACAAAATCACCAAGAACATAATTGTTGTCTTCTACCAGCTTCCAATTGGCAAAAACATCCTTGGGGTACGATTCAGTTTGAATGATCATTCGTGAGGGTACCCGCTGATGATCGGCAGACGCGCTCTGCAAATGATAATTATACCCGCCAATGTCATGCGCCGCCATCAGGGAATCAAGCGTTGCCCAGTCTTTACCATTATCCACAATGGCCGATGTAACCGGACGGACAGCATCTATTTTTTTTATGGCACCTGCAAGCATTTTGGCTGTTTCTACGGCTCCCGGGCTACTCCTTTCTGCTATCTCATTACCAACGCTCCATATTACGATTGATGGATGATTACGATCCCGCATAACCATGGCTTCCAGGTCGCGTTTCCACCACTTGTTAAAATATCCGGCATAATCATGTTTGTTTTTCCCTACTTTCCAACAGTCAAATGCTTCATCAACAACCAATAAGCCTAATCTGTCACAAGCATTTAAAAATGCCGGGGATGGTGGATTGTGAGAAGTTCTTACAGCATTGAACCCCGCCTCTTTGAGCAGTTCAACCTTGCGTTCCTCTGCACGGTCAAAAGCAGCGGCACCCAGGCAGCCATTATCATGATGCACACACCCTCCATTCAGTTTTACTGTTTTCCCGTTAAGCTGAAAACCGTTTTCCGTAGTAAATTTGATGGAACGTATGCCAAACCCGGTCGCTGTTTCATCAACTATTTTTTCATTTTGCAATACCTGTATCCGGGCACTATATAAATGCGGCGTTTCCGGCGCCCATAACTTGGGGGCTGATACCGTAATTGTTTGAGCAATTTCCTTTTCGCTGTTAGCAGCCACGTCAACAGTTACTTGTTTATTGCCTGCGTTTTTAGCGTTTGGCCCTTTCAGCAAGGTACTAAGCACCAGATGTTGAGGCGACCCCGTTTCGTTTTTAATTAATGTTTTAATTTGAACGGTTGCTTTTTTTGCAGACACATCTGGAGTGGCAACTGAAACTCCCCACTCGGCTATATGCACAGCATCGGTAACATTCATCCAAACGTGGCGATAGATCCCGGAACCGCTGTACCACCTGCTGTTCACCTGTTGCGAATTATCAACCCGTACGGCTATCACATTCTCATGATTAAAATCCAGAAACGGTGAAAGGTCATAGCTAAATGACGAATAGCCATAAGGATAAACTCCAAGTGATTTCCCGTTAATGAAAACTTCAGAATTCATATAAACTCCTTCAAAGTAAATGGAAACCTTTTTGCCTTTCCATTCAGCCGGGGCTTTGAAAGCTTTCCGGTACCAGCCAATTCCTGCAGGAAAGTATCCACCGGCTCCGCCCGTCGGGTTTTTGGGGCTTATTTTCCCTTCTATACTCCAATCGTGTGGTAAATCAAGGCTTCGCCAACTCATATCGTTAAAATCTTTTGATTTTGCAGACATAGTATCTCCCAGAAAAAACTTCCAGTTATAATCAAATAGTTGTTTTCGTTCAATACCATTTTGACTTTGAGCGAGACTAAAATTAATGCCGGCCAAAAGCAAAAAGAAGGTCATAAATATCGTTTTCATAAAAATGAGGGTGTTTTTGAATTATAGAATAATACATTTAGTTGTGAAACCATCCCATATTTCTGCGCGTTGCCGTGGAGCACGTCTTTTTTTTTCAGCGTCATTTTGCTGATGATGCTGCTGATCTTCGCTTTAAGTGCAGCCTCGCTTTTGTTTTGTGCCCAAACGCCGCCGGCCACGAAAAATGCCATAAAACAGGCAATGGTATATTTCATAAATTAGTCTTTCTTTTATTTTTTGTTGATGCTATTTATCTGTGGCTGTAGGTTCAACAGCAGATGTGTTTAACCCTGGCGATATTGCTTTGCTGTAAGCATTATCGGTTACAGCGCGAAGGAGCCGAAATTTTTATTTCCCCCTTGTAAGTTAGCCGAGCCCTAATTAAGCAACGATAGTTTTAACAAAGCGGCCCCGTGTGTATTGATCGTTTTTTTATATCCTTTTTTAAAGGTACCTACATCTTGTTTTTCCCAAAGGTCCCGAACGACTACCTTTCCTTCCAGGCCAAGTTGGGCAAAGTTTACATCCACATCCTGCGGCTGTGCCGCCAGGTTGAATAAAGCGACATAAATATCCTTACTATCGGGCACGTGCGAATACCAAACTATTGCATCATTAGTTTTGTATAACTGGCGCGGTTCGGTCCCATGTTGGTTAACGGCTATCACCTCATCGTTTGTAAACAGTTTCAATTCCTGTTCCCTGTTTTCGGGCAGGTTGCCGCCCAAAATTAACGGGGAGCGGAAGATGGTCCAAAATGTCATATGCGAATACTCCTCGTCTTTTGTAAAACGGCTATAACGCTCGGCACCTACAGGGCCCCGTTTTGACAATTTGCCTATTTGTATCATATCACAATCGGGCCAATGGCCGGGGCCGCCAAGGCCTTCCCATTGTTTGCCATAATTAAACATTTGCAATACGGCGGGCCATTCGTCCCAAAAGTCATTGGCCACCCGCCACATATTGGCATTTTGTTTTAAGTTACCAGCTTTAAAAACAGGCGTAGCCCCCGGTGATGTGCTGAATACGATGGTCCTGCCGCAACTATCAATTGCCTCGTGGTAGCCCTCAAGCTCCGCAGTGCGATAAGGAGCAGATAAGTCATCAACCTTAATAAAATCAACGTCCCAAGCGGCATATAACTTCAATATTGAATTCAGGTATTCCTGCGCTCCGGGTTTAGCCATATTCAGGCCAAACATGTGGTTATTCCAGGGGCATTTTGAATTAGTATCGGCTATCATATCAGCAGTTATGCCATTAGTGCCCATTACGGGTGATTTTGCCCATACTGCCTGGCGTGGGATGCCACGCATTACATGAATACCAAATTTCAACCCCAGCGAATGGACATAGTCGGCCAATGGCTTAAACCCCTTACCTCCAAATGCCGACGGAAACTTATTTGTATCAGGGGTTAGACGCCCCCATTGGTCCATTGCCAGCCAGGGGCTATATGAGCCATCTTTAAGTCTTTTTTGAAACGGGTCGCCACTTCGGCTATCAAAGGACCATAAAAAATCCACCACTATATATTGCCAGCCATGCGCCTTCAGGTTTTGCGCAACGTAATCAGCATTTGCTTTTACCTCATCCTCATGAACCGTCATACCGTAACAATTGTAACTGTTCCATCCCATGGGGGGGCTTAGCGCAACATTCGTGTTTTGCGCCTTTACAGATGTACAAAAACTAAATACTATTAAAAAAGTTAAAATTTTCCAAGTTGTGGTCATCGATCGGAGATTTATATTGTAAATAATATGTAACTGGTTGCGTCAAACGACTTATTAGTGTTTGTAATAAC
>NZ_JBFUKX010000069.1:0-23704 GCF_056400605.1 Mucilaginibacter sp. P5_A4
CTTCCAGATCCGGAAGCTGGGCTTTTACCAATTTGGCATAACTTTCATTGGTTACTATGTAAATGTTTTCTTTGGGACACACTTTCAGAAAGCGTTCGTAGGTGTTTTGTATTAATGTTTTGCCGGTTCCTAATATATCGATAAACTGTTTGGGATGCGAAGCACGGCTTATCGGCCAAAAACGGCTGCCTATTCCGCCTGCCATGATAATGGCATAGTAATTTTTGTTCATGTGTAATTTTAAGAATTTTTATTTGGTTTGCCCGTCGCAAAAATGTAGAATAATCTGTTAATTATACATTAAATGAAACTAAATAATTTGATAACAATTTAAATACAGCAACTAAACAAATTGTTTTTCATTTAATAATCATATTACTTTAAAATTTAAAAGTAAATCCATCGTTTATTCATAAAATTTTGTTACTTTAAACTTTTAAATTGACTTTAGATTATTTAAGATAATGATAGAAACTAAGAAGTCGCTATTCGATAACCTCCAGAACTTTTTTGGATTTGATAACTTTAAGGGGGAACAGGAAGCGATAATAACCAACATTCTGGCTGGTAATGATACCTTCGTAATCATGCCGACGGGTGGTGGTAAATCAATGTGTTACCAATTGCCCGCTTTAATGAGCGATGGCACCGCGATAGTAATTTCACCACTGATTGCGCTGATGAAAAATCAGGTAGATCAGCTAAGGGCCTTTGGCGGCTCAGATAGTATAGCCCACTTTTTAAATTCATCCCTTACAAAAGCAGATATAGGACGTGTTAAGGAAGACGTTTTAGCCGGAAAAACCAAACTATTATATGTGGCCCCGGAATCGTTAACCAAACAGGAAAACATTGATTTTTTACGCCTTAACCAGGTATCATTTGTGGCAGTTGACGAAGCGCATTGCATTTCGGAATGGGGGCATGATTTCAGGCCAGAATATCGCAAGATCAGGCAGGTGATCAGTAACATTGGTGATAACATACCAATTATTGCGTTAACAGCTACGGCCACACCAAAAGTTCAGCAGGATATTCAGAAAAACCTGCAGATGAATAATGCCACAATCTATAAATCATCATTTAACCGCTCAAACCTTTTTTACGAAGTACGTGCCAAACGGAACGTGATTAAAGAGATTGTAAAGTTTGTAAAGCAAAACCAGGGCAAATCGGGCATTATCTATTGCCTTAGCCGCAAAAAGGTAGAGGAAGTAGCCGAGGCGCTTAACCTTAATGGTGTAAAGGCTTTACCATACCACGCAGGTTTAGACCCTAAGGTGCGTGCCGATACGCAAGACAAATTCCTGATGGAGGATGTAGACGTTATTGTGGCTACCATCGCCTTCGGTATGGGTATTGATAAACCCGATGTAAGGTATGTGATTCACCACGACGTACCGAAGAGCATGGAAGGTTACTACCAGGAAACCGGCAGGGCCGGCCGTGATGGCGGTGAAGGTGTTTGCGTAGCTTTTTATTCTGAAAAGGATATCGATAAACTTCAAAAGTTTATGAAGGATAAGCCGGTTGCTGAACGCGAGATAGGCACCCAGATTTTAAAGGAAGTGATTGACTATTGCGAATCATCGGTTTGCCGCCGTAAGCAGTTGCTGCATTATTTTGGTGAAAACTTTAATGAAGCCGGCTGTAATAATATGTGCGATAACTGCTGCGGTCATAAAGAGCATTTTGACGGAGAGGAACATCTGCACAAAGCGCTAAGCCTGATTAAACATATAGGAGAGAAATTTGACGATACCTACATCATTAGTATACTGATGGGTGAGGACAACGCACAAATAAAGAATTACGAACACGATTTGCTTGACTATTATGGTTCGGGAAAAGAGCAGGGTAAAAACCTGTGGAATTCTTTATTAAGGCAGGCATTGCTGAACAATTATCTTTCAAAAGACATTGATCAGTATGGTTTGCTGCGGTTAACCAAATTGGGTAATTCCTTTATCGAGAACCCTCACAGTATCCGCTTTGTGATGAACCACATCATAGAGGGCACTGACGACGATGATGACGCTGATGGCCCTAAACAGGGCGGAGGTGCCCTGGATACCCAGTTGCTTCAGATGCTGAAAGACCTGCGTAAAAAGCTGGCAAAACAAAAAGGACTACCACCATTCGTTATCTTCCAGGATCCGTCATTGGAAGAAATGTGTACGCATTACCCAATCAACACCGAAGAGCTAAAACAGATCTCGGGCGTAGGTGCAGGTAAAGCCCTTAAATTTGGTAAACCATTTACAGATCTGATTCAGAAATATGTGGAAGATAATGATATCGACCGTCCGGTTGATATGGTGATCAAAAGTGCCGCTAACAAATCGGCGCTTAAGGTTTTCATTATCCAGAATATAGATCGCCACTTAAACCTGGATGATATTGCCGCCTCAAAAGGACTTACCTATGAGGAGATCCTGAAGGAGGTTGAAACCATCGTTAATTCAGGAACCAAACTTAACCTTAATTATTATATTGATGAGGTGATAGACGAGGACAAACAAGAAGAAGTGTTCGATTATTTCCGTACGGCTGAGGCTGATTCTATCGATGATGCCCTTGCCGAATTAGGTAATGATGACTATACCCGCGAAGAAGTACAATTGATGAGGATAAAATTCCTATCAGAAATGGGAAATTAACAATCATCATTAAATATAAAAGGCCTTTGAAATTAATCCAAAGGCCTTTTTATTTTATAAATAGTTTATTCATTTTCACTATGGATCCTTATATAGTCAGCAAACTCTGTATTTTGCAAATCTTTAATAATAATTGCCTTTGCAATATCGAAATCGATAACAAAACAACAAACTTCCATAGTTCCGCTGCCAATACTTCCGCCATCACAATGCCCAAGTCCCGTCCAGCCTAAAGTGCCATCCATTTTTTGTTGTAACCTGGTCCTTTTGGCAACATCATCTGGTGTTCCCATACCATCTACTTTAAATTCGATTATCAGGGTGTATTGCTCATCAATATCTATTTGCTGATATCCGTTGGCAATCATATTGTCAATTTCTTGTTGTATTTGCTTGGTGTGACTTGAAAAGAGTTTGGATTTAACTTCTTTATTTTGCCCTTGCGTGCCAACAATACCCCAGTGTACGATACCTGTTTTTTCATTTTTATTCCAGGTTTCCCAGTAATGAATTTCGTCGTTTACTTTTTTATATAGCTTAAGCATAAAAAAATATAGTAATATTTTTAAGTCTCATTTAAAATCAAGATAGTCAAGATTCATGTTGCCATTAGTCCTGCATTTTATTTTGCCAGGGTTTACCGGTATCTGATACCTGGAATATAAAAGTACTGCAAGATAAAGCAATGGCGAACAATGATAATAAGAAGATTTTCACAATTGAGCTTATTGTTAGTTATACTAAGGTAATAAAACCAACTATAATGCTTTAACAACAAATACCTATTTCGCTATGATCATAAACTCTGTCCTCCTGTTCAATGCCTTTTCTTCATCTGTGGTGTTTGGTGCAATAGGTTGCGTTTCACCATATCCTTTAAAAACAAGACGGCCTGCTGCTATGCCATTAGCTACCAGGTACCGATAAACCGACCTGGCCCTGTTTTCGGACAGTGTTTGGTTAAACTGAATGGCGCCTACATTATCCGTGTGCCCGGATATTTCAACACGTACCGTTGGGTTTACATTTAAAAACTCTATCAGTTTAGTTAATTCGGCTTTCGACTCGTCCTGCAGGTCGAATTTGTTGGTATCGAAAAAGATGTTCTTTAATATTACTTTGTTGCCAACCTCAATAGGAGATAACAAGGCTTTGATATGAAAAGGTTTCTGCTCTTTATATCCTATCAATGAAAAGTTTTCAGAATAAAACAGGTACCCACTTTTTGAGATATTTAAGCCATAGTTTTTGCCCGAAGTGAGGGTTGCCAAAAAGTCACCTTCATCTATACTACTATAGTCCTGGTAAACAGGGAGGTTACTTTGCAGGTCAATGATCTCAACGGCCGCCTCCAGCGGTTCTTTGGTTTTAGCGTCGTTTACATTCCCTTTTACGTAAGTTACAATGTGCGGTCGTAAATTTGCAGGCAATTCAAATGTATAAATGTCATATCCTCCATAACCATTCAGGTTATCTGAGGCAAAAAAGGCATAATTCCCATAAGCAGTAAGTGTTAGCCCGTTCTCATCACCATTAGTGTTAATGGGATAGCCAAGATTCGCCGGCTTTTGCCATTTCCCATCTTTACCCAAACGACTTACAAAAAGATCTTTATTGCCCAATCCGGGCCAGCCGTTTGAGCCAAAATAAAGTGTACTATCATCTGCATGAATAAATGGCGACTGTTCATCATAAGCCGTATTAATATTGGGGCCAAGATTTTCGGGTTCGCCCCAGCCTTTATCGGTTAAGGTTGATCTCCAAATGTCATAGCCCCCATATCCGCCTTTTTTATTACTTACAAAGTAAAGTGTACGTCCGTCGGCACTTATAGATGGCTGCGATTCCCACCCCGAAGTATTTACCGGGCTATTTAAATCAAAGGGTTTACCCCAGTCATCACCTTTTTTTTGTGCTATATAAATATCGCAACGGCCGCGACCGTCAGGGCGGTTGCATCCTGTAAAAAATAAAAATTTACCATCCTGCGATATAGATTGTGCACCTTCGTTATATCTATCCGTATTTATCTGATCGCTAAGATAAGTAGCTGTATCCCATTTGCCATTAGCTTTCAGGCTTTTGTAAAAATCTTCATTATTGTTAATCTTCCTGGTAAATATCAGCATGCCTTCATCCGCTGTTGCAACAGGCAGGTATTCGTCATTAGCGGTGTTAATATTGGCCCCCATATTAACAGGCTTAAAAGGTACGGGGTGCTGTATGGCCTCAATACTAAACTTAGCATCAGCCAGTAGTTTTTGAGCTAACGCGTTGTTTTGTGGTGTAATATCCGGGTAAGTAAGGTATTTTTCAAGATGTTGCTGAGCCTGTTGATATTTAGCTTCGTAAATCTCTGTCTCGCCTATTTTGAGGTAGACAGATCTGTTAAAACCAGGATTAATCTCAATTACTTTAAGATATTGTACGATAGCTTGTTTATACAGGTGCCGCATTCGCAAAACATCGCCTAATAGCGCACGTGCTTCAATGAATTTTGAATCTTCACTTATAGCTTTTTGAAGATTTTCAATAGCCTCATTGTAAACATGCTCATCAAGATTTTGGTTGGCAATGGAAAAATACTTTATGGCATCACTATTTTTAGTAGAGTACTGCCTTTGCTGGGACCATGCAGTAACAGAAAGGAAAAATAACAAGGCCGAGACAATTAAAATTCTCATCCGTTTTGGTACAATAATTTATAACGTAAGTTACAAATATTACGGAATATTCAAATATTTATGCGTTTGCAATGATATTTCCCACTGCGGATTATTCATTACATAATCAACTATAAGCGGGGTCATTTCTTTCGACTTCGACCATTCGGGCTGTAAATACAACTTACAATCAGGAGAGACCATTTTGGCATGATATTCTGCCCAAACAAAATCCGATTTATTGAATACGATCACCTTTAATTCATGCGCATTTTCGGCTACGTGAGGTATGGGGGCTTTGAATTTTTTTGGAGAAAGGCAGATCCAGTCCCAATCACCAGACAGGGGATAAGCACCTGAAGTTTCAATAAAGGTTTTTATACCGCGCTCATGCAGTTGAGTGGTTAAATAATCAAGATTATATATCAGTGGTTCGCCGCCGGTAACTACAACAGCTTTTGACGGATGTTTAGCCGCGTTGGTCACTATCGTGTCGGATGCGGTAAGCGGATGCAGTTCTGCATCCCAACTTTCTTTTACGTCGCACCAGTGGCAGCCTACATCGCATCCGCCCAGGCGTATAAAATATGCAGCTTTACCTGTATTATATCCTTCGCCCTGTATCGTGTAAAATTCTTCCATTAAAGGAAGCAGCGTGCCATCGTCTGGAATTTGGTGTGCCATAATATTTTGCAAAAGTACCTAAATAAGCCGAAAGCATAAAGCTGAATGGTAAACACAGCGTAAAACCTTTAAACATTTTGTTCTTTTGACTATCATTGTTTAATTATTAGCAATAATTTATATTTAAGTGCCTGTAACTGTGGGAATAATAGGTTTTGAATTGTAAATTAGCGTCATGAAACCTTAACTAACTTTTAAAATCCTTTAGCGCAATGAAAAAACTTTACTTTCCGATTATTTTTTTAGCCGTGCTATGTTTAAGTTCCTGTGTAGATATTGTGGAGCGTTATAACTTTAAAAGTGATGGCAGTTGTGTTGTGGCATATGGGTTTGATATGAGCAAAGCGGTTTCTGTTTTGGTAAATCTTGTGTCCGATTCGGTAAAAGAAACACCCCAGTTTAGTTTGGTTAAGGATACTACGCTCAATTTTTATAGTGCCATGCCCGATAGCACACAGCAAAAAATGAACGCTGCCGAAATAGAGCTGGCAAAAAGCAGTGATTTGACGGTGAATATGAATCTGAAAAAGAGCATCATGAAAGTGGCAATTAATCACACTGCAAAAAATGCAGCCGATCTTAAATATTATCTTCAAAATGTGTCGAAGATTGCGCTTAACAGCCAGATCAGCGCTTTTTCAAACAATCCTAAAACAAATAAGGCCCTTGACGCTAAACAGATGGTAGTAGGACAGGATTATTATTCGTACGATATAACTCCACATAAATTTTACCGGATAGTTGATAAAGCTAAGTTCAACGCTTTTTTAAAGAAAACACAATCAACCTTTATGATGGCCAAAGCTATGCTGATAGATATGCCCTATAAAGTGATACTCAATTTTGCGAAGCCGATAAAAAAACTCAATAACTCAAAAGCAGTGCTCTCTGCCGACAGGCGAAGTGTTACGCTGGTTACCAATATGGATGAGGTGATTAAAAACCCATCAGTTATGAACCTGAAGATTGATTTTTAATCGTCGATAGTAAGCTTTTCTCTATAATTAATGAAATCTGAGCTGGATCTTCTTATCGACCTACTTGAAGCTGAAAAACAATCACTCGAATCGTTAATAAAGGCAAATCTCGACGAACACGAATATCTAAACGTTCATCATTATGGCGAGGCGCTAATCAGAATTAACGGCCAATTGTATATGCTCAATTGCTTTAAAGACCCGTTTTACGATAGAGAACAACGGTTTGAACGAATGCTAAATTTCGCCAAGCTTGATCAACAATCTTACTTTAAAACATTTTGGGAAGAAAGAATTGCTACTGAAAAAGAGGAAATTCAACAATTACGAAGCAAAACCGCCACTTATTTTAATGATACTCAGGAAATAGACGATGCGTTGTTTAAACTATTTGAAAGTAAGTATAATAGATTTCGTCTTCATTTTGCTCACAGAGGAGAACCGTTTTATATTGAATTTAGAATGGAAAACGAGCAAATACTAAATATATCTGTGGAATTAAACARCATCGTAAATAATGAAGATCCTGATGACTTAGAAATAAATCAAGTTCATTTATTCAAAAACTTGGGATTTAAACTGAATAGCCAGGCTGGCTTGTTAATATATAGATATGATATGGAAGGTTTTAAAGATGCTATAGCGATTAAAAGAATATTAGCCCGGATTATATATGATATTGGTTATTGGGGTGATGAAAAACAAGCAAAGCTGGAATATTTTTATTAATAATGAAGTGGTATAAAACCGACATACAAAATACCAGTGAACCCTTCATTAAAAAAGTCCAGGCAGGCAGAAAAAGCATATGCCTTATTGGTTTTGAGGGCGAAATATATGCAATAGCAGCTACTTGTCCGCATGCTGGTTTTGACCTGAGTGAAGGGTTATGTGTTAAAGGGAAAATTGTTTGTCCTTATCATCGTTACACCTACAATTTGGCCACCGGAAAAGGAGGGGAAGGGCAGAATGATTTTGTAGAAACTTATGAGGTTGATATTAGAGAAAATGATATTTATGTTCGTATCAGTTCCGTTTGGGACAAAATAAAGCAGGCATTTAAATAATTGTTGTTGATTGGGTTAAAATATTAAACTACTTAACCCAATCAATCACCAGCTTAACTATACACCTCTTTATTTGCCGAAGCCAAAGTGTTTTTCAACAAGCCAATAATGGTCATTAAACCTACACCACCCGGTACCGGGGTTATCCATGACGCTTTGGGTGCCACATTTTCAAAATCAACATCTCCATACAGCTTAAAGCCAGATTTTGTTAGGGCGGATGTTTCACGGTTCATACCTACATCTATAACTACCACACCATCTTTAACCATATCGGCAGTAATGAAATTCTTTTTACCAATTGCTACAATCAGGATATCTGCATCTAACGTGAATTTTTTAATATCGGGTGTACGGCTGTGGCAAATGGTAACTGTACAGTTGCCCGGTGTTGTATTACGGGCCATTAAGATACTCATAGGCGAGCCTACAATATTGCTCCTGCCAACTACTACGCAATGCTTGCCAACGGTATCAATGCCATATTCCTTAAGCATCAGGGTGATACCATAGGGCGTAGCTGGTATAAATGAGGGCAGGTTGCGTTGCATACGCCCTAAATTTACCGGGTGAAAGCCATCCACATCTTTGCGGTGGTCGATACGCTCAGTTACTTTTTCAGGGTCGATGTGTTTGGGTAGGGGGAGTTGTACAATAATACCGTCGATATCGCTGTCGGCATTCAATTCTTCTACTTTTTTTAGTAGTTCATCTTCGGTAACCGTATCCTCAAAGCGCACCAAGGTCGATTTAAAACCTACTTTTTCACAATTTTTGATCTTGCTGGCCACATAGGTTTCGCTGCCACCATCATGGCCAACCAAAACGGCCACCAAATGCGGCTGTCTGCCTGTTTCTGCCAAAATTTTAGCTGCCGCTTCGGCTATTTCAATCTTAAGTTTTTCTGATACGTATTTTCCGTCGAGTAATTGCATTTTATCGAAGATATGAGATATGAGATATGAGATATGAGAAAGGTTTAAGAGTTTTAATCTCAAATCTCATATCTAAATTAATCTAATTTCAAAACCGCCATAAACGCCGATTGTGGTATCTCTACGTTCCCAACCTGGCGCATGCGTTTTTTACCTTTTTTCTGTTTTTCCAATAGTTTACGCTTACGGGAAATATCACCGCCATAACATTTGGCGGTAACATCTTTACGCAAGGCTTTAACTGTTTCGCGGGCGATGATCTTGGCACCTATGGAAGCCTGTATAATGATCTCAAACTGCTGGCGGGGAATAAGCTCCTTCAGTTTTTCGCAGATCTTTTTACCAAAATCATAGGAGTTACCTCTGAATATCAATGATGATAATGCATCAACAGGCTCGGCATTTAAACGGATATCCAAACGCACCAGGTCCGACTGGCGGTAACCTATCTGGTGATAGTCAAATGATGCATACCCCTTTGAAATGGTTTTTAGCTTATCATAAAAATCAAATACGATCTCGCCCATTGGCAGTTCAAATACCAGTTCCACACGATCGGAAGTCAGGTACGACTGGTTGACTATAGAACCACGTTTTTGGATACAAAGCGACATTACCGGCCCAACATAATCAGATTTGGTAATGATAGTTGCCTTAATATATGGCTCCTCAACAAAATCTATTTTACTTGGATCGGGCAGATCTGATGGATTATTTACGATGATTGGTTCGCCTTTGGTTGTATAAGCGATGTAGGATACGTTGGGAACAGTGGTGATCACCGTCATATCAAACTCACGCTCCAGCCGCTCCTGGATGATCTCCATGTGCAACATGCCCAAAAATCCGCAACGGAAACCAAACCCCAATGCTGCCGATGACTCCGGTTCAAAAACCAGCGAGGCATCATTCAGTTGCAGTTTGGCCATCGATTCGCGTAGTTCTTCGTATTCATCGGTGTCAACAGGGTAAATACCGGCAAATACCATTGGCTTCACTTCTTCAAAACCCTGGATGCCGCTTTCGCACGGACGGTCAACACGGGTAATGGTATCACCCACTTTCACCTCACGAGCCTCTTTTATACCAGATATTATATATCCCACATCTCCCGTTTTGATTACATCGCGGGGCGATTGCTTTAACTTTAATGTGCCAACCTCATCGGCTATATATTGCTTTTCGGTAGCAAAGAATTTTACTTTATCATTTTTACGGATCTCGCCGTTTACCACCTTGAAATAAGCCACAATACCGCGAAAGGAGTTATAAACCGAATCAAAGATCAGGGCCTGTAAAGGCGCTTCGGGATCACCAACAGGAGCAGGTACCCTTTCAACAATTGCTCGCAAAATATCGTGAACACCCATTCCTGTTTTACCGGATGCGGCAAGAATTTCTTCACGTTTGCAACCAATCAGTTCAACTATCTGGTCTTTAACTTCCTCGGGCATGGCGCCGGGTAAGTCCATTTTATTTAGTACCGGGATAATTTCCAGGTCATTCTCCAAAGCCAGGTACAGGTTGGATATGGTTTGCGCCTGTATTCCCTGCGCAGCATCAACAATAAGCAAAGCCCCTTCACAGGCCGCTATTGAGCGCGAAACTTCGTATGAAAAATCTACGTGCCCTGGTGTATCTATCAGGTTGAGGATATATTTTTGTCCATCAAGCTCATAATCCATTTGTATGGCGTGGCTTTTTATGGTGATGCCCCGCTCGCGTTCCAGGTCCATATCGTCAAGCAATTGCGCCTGCGATTCGCGTTGGGTTATAGTGTTAGTGTATTCTAATAACCTATCGGCAAGTGTGCTCTTGCCGTGGTCGATATGTGCGATGATACAAAAATTACGAATATGCTCCATTGAACCGCAAAAATAACTTTTTAAACTGATAATTGTATAAGGCTAATAAATTAACTATTGGGTTTGTAAATTAATCATTTGAACAAAATGCCCATCGCGAATAAAATGATTCATGATATTGAAACCAAACTGGGTACCAGTATATTAAAAGTGATACCGGTGAGTGGTGGGAGTATTAACAAAGTTTATCGCCTGCAAACAGCAACAAAAAGGTTCCTTTTAAAGGTTAATAGCTTACGTGATTATCCTGGTATGTTTAAACTTGAGCAGGAGGGATTGGCTGCTATCAGATCAACCCAAAGCATTGCTGTACCCGATGTAATACTACAGGGTGAAACAGAAGCCGAGAGTTATTTAGTAATGCAATGGATAGAACCGGGCCTCAGCACCCGCAAATCATCTCAAAAATTAGGAGAACTGTTGGCCCAAATGCATAGCCATACCTGGGAATATTTTGGTTTTACTACCGATAATTACATGGGATCGTTAACGCAAAGCAATACGAAGCATAGCACCTGGGCGACTTTTTTTGTTGAGGAACGACTTAAGCCCATGATAAAAATTGGTTTTGAAAAACAACGATTAAGCAGTAACGATATACAATTATTTGAAAAACTATATCAAAAACTCCCCGGTCTTTTTACTGAAGAACCGCCTGCTTTAGTACACGGCGATCTTTGGAGCGGCAATTACTTAATTGATACAAATGAACGTCCTTACCTTATAGATCCCGCAGTTTGCTATTGTAACAGGGAGTTTGATATTGCTATGACCACCTTGTTTGGAGGTTTTGATTCAGTTTTCTATGAAGCCTATGATAGCACTTTTCCGTTACAAAAAAGTTGGAAGCAACGGCTTAAGATCTGGAACCTGTACCCATTATTATTGCATGTTAATCTTTTTGGAGATAATTATATCAATCAGGTGCGTACTACTTTGTCGGCGTTGGTTTAATAATTTTACTGTGTTACACCTTCAACAAAAACGGGGGTCTCTGTAACATTTACAGACAACTTACCGGCAACAGTATTAACGGTAGTTGTTGCAGCTTTATCAGATCCTGCTTTTAAAGTATAAATATTGGCTTTGGCAGTACCCAGGTCAAGAATATAAGTTGCCGTGCGGTTTTTTTGGTCGGGTATGGTTAACACATACATTTTTTTGGAACCGGAAATATATTTATCCACCAGGGGATCGGTATTAATGGTTGACCGATAAGTATAACTGCCCATTAGTTTATTGGTTTGCAAAATATAATCAGCCGCAGGTCGGCGTTTTCCATCCTCTGCAAGACCCGATGTTGCGTACTGTACATTTGCATTTGGGGTATCATCTAATAGCTGATAGTAAAATACTCTTTTAATTCCGAGCCTGATGTATAGTAATGATGTTCTAAGTATCCAGTCGGCCTGCGTTTCCAAAACCGTCTTATTGCCAACTGGTATTGCTTTTTGGTAACTATGCTGGTTAATATCATAGCCAGTTTCGGTTACCCAAACTTCAGGAGGTTTTTGTAGCGAATAAGCAAGTTTAACAAAGGAACCCGCTACATTACCCGCCATGGATAGCTCTGGTGCTATACCCGTTTTAGCGCCTTTATGCGTTAAAATATTACCATCATTATTATAAAAGTGATAGTTAATCACGTCAAAACATAAATTAATACTGCCATCGGCATTATATCCCCTGTTTGTTTTACACCACTCTATTATTCTTTTTACAAAATCAACGTTGCAGGTTGCAAGGCCGCCTATTACCACCTGCATGCCAGGGTCTGCGGTTTTTACACCCACATTGTTGCCTAACCTGCCTTTATTACCATCGTAAAAAGCTGATAGGTTGGCTGCATACTCTTCGGGAGTCTGCTTAGTTGCAGGGCCTTTCCACCATTTATCCCACTCATTGCCACATTCAATATATTTTATTAAGCCCAATCCTATTTTAACAACATTGGGTGGGTCGTTTATCCAACGGGGGATAGGGTTTACTTTAACCAATCCCGGGGCAACCGCCGTATTGTACCCATACCTTGCGGCAAACTGAAAAGCAGCCCGCCCCTGGTCAATATACGATGCAGGATCACTTTTGTCCTGCCCATAAGGTATCGGTACATTTTCATTATCCAGCATATTTGGCGGATAGGTACTTACCAACCAGGTGGGGCAGTTTTTCATATCTGCTAAAACCAAAATACCTTCCTGTTTGCAGCGTGTATAGATAAGATCATAATCCCAGCCGCCATTGTTGGTAGGGTTAAATGTATAATCTCCTTTACTGTTTTCCAGCTTGTTCCAGTTCATGTAATGCCTAACGGCACTAAACGACTTAATAACAGACATATTCGCTTCATAAATGGTGCTTTTAAGGTTCACATTAGCCGGATCCTGAAGGAAATTCCATTCATAAGAATTTACACCAAACATGTTTTTTAATGGGGTAGGGTTTGCAAGGATAACACTATTAAGCGCAGCGTTGCCTACTGTTGTAGTATCCCTTATGCTGCTTGCATCGGATTTTGCTTTATCTTGCCGGCAGTCATTAAAAAACATGCCGGTAATTGCTATAACAGTAAAGAATTTAAAATGATAAAACATATTTATCTTTCATGTCAATTTTGTGCTTAAACTTCACAATGTTATAAACAAATATAAAAATATAATACAAAGTCTATTCAAGTCAGAATAAGTATAATATCCGGAAGTAATCTCCAATATTTAATCAAACGATAAATACAGTAGATATTATTTTATTTTAACGTAGGTTTCAATAATTTCGTGGTCAATTTTAAGGCTGTCAATCTTTTCTATACCACTTTGTACAAGTGTGTCATTCTTAAATAGCACGGTGAATTTAAAATCTCTGTTTTCCCATTCGCGGGCATCACAATATACTAAATGTTCCTGGTAATTGCTTCCCGATAAAATGTAAGTACCACTACCTGAGCTGTAAACTGGCTTGGCGGTTTTGCCATGTGCCAAATCATGTGTAAAGAAAGCAAAATGGGTACTATTGAAAATTTTAACCATTTCCTCGTCTTTAGACGGTGTTGTTACAACTGTATCGCCTTTGGTAATGCTTTTACTTGATATTAAATGCCATGTACCAACAAGCGGCTGGTCGGATTTGATTTCCTTTTGAGTGCAGGATGATAAAATAAAGGCACAAATTAAAGCTGAATAAAGAATTTTCATAATTTATGATACGGTTTCCACAATAATAACCATTTTGTTGTAAACAAAAAAGCGATCTGCTTTTGCAAATCGCTTAAAATACAATACCAGTATTTATTCTCCTCTTTTTAAGCCAAACTTCTCGATTTTACTATAAAGGTGGCTGCGTTGAATATCTATATCATCTGCAGTTTTTGATACGTTCCAGTTGTTTTTTTCCAGCTTGAATTTGATGTACTCACGTTCAGCAAAATCTTTATACTCCTGAAAATTATTGAACTGATCAAAATCTGTTTGAGGGGCCGTATTGTTGCCTGCTACGGTTGTAGCCGGTGTAGAGGGATTGGCAAATGCCCGCACATCATTATCGGTTATGGTTTTATCACTTAAAATAATTAAACGTTCTACCATGTTTCTTAACTCACGAATGTTGCCCGTCCACGGTAAAGCTTTAAGGGCTTCAAGTGCCGACTCAGATATTTTTTTAACCGGCATCCCGTATTCATTACAGATTTCATCCAGGAAGCTTTGTGTAAGCAAGCCTATATCATCTTTACGATCAACCAATGGTGGTACATGAATTAATATAACACTTAAGCGATGGTAAAGGTCCATACGGAAATTACCTGCTTCAATCTCCTTTAACAGGTCTTTGTTTGTTGCCGCTATAACGCGTACATCAACATCAATTTCTTTTTCGCCGCCAACACGGGTAATTTTACTTTCTTGCAACGCCCGCAATACTTTGGCCTGAGCCGATTGGCTCATATCGCCAATTTCATCAAGAAAAAGTGTACCGCCGTTTGCCGATTCAAATTTACCTATGCGTTGTTTGATAGCAGATGTAAATGAGCCTTTCTCGTGTCCGAACAATTCGCTCTCAATTAATTCTGATGGGATAGCAGCACAATTCACCTCAATTATAGGTGCATTTGCACGGTGCGACTTTTCGTGCAGCCAACGTGCAACCAACTCTTTACCGCTACCGTTTGCTCCGGTAACAAGAACACGCGCATCTGTTGGGGCAACACGGTCAATAGTTTCTTTTATTTTTTGAATAGCCTGTGAGTTACCTAAAATAGGACGAACCTTAGATACTTTACGTTTTAATACCTTAGCTTCAACTACCAGGCTTCCCCTGTCAAGGGCGTTACGAACCGTAATGAGCAGGCGGTTTAAATCAGGAGGTTTCGATATAAAATCAAAAGCACCTTTTCTGCTGGCTTCAACAGCTGTTTCAACCGTGCCATGGCCGCTTATCATGATAAAAGGCAGGTCGGGTTTCAGTGCCAAACCCTCGGTTAATACTTCCATGCCATCCATGCGATTCATTTTTATATCGCAAAGTATCAGGTCAAAATCCTTTTTTTCTATCAGTTGTAAACCATCTACACCGTTATCTACATCCTCAACTTCGTAATCCTCATATTCCAGGATCTCGCGCAAAGTGCTGCGAATGGCCCGTTCATCATCTATAATTAAAATTTTTGCCATGTTTTATATATGTAATAGGTAGTAATGTACTTGGTGCTAATATATAAGATTTGTATAGAAAAATAAACACTTTTGCTTTTAACAAAAATAACCCCTTCCTGTTTCCAGGAAAGGGGCATTTTATCAGCAGCAAATCTGTAAGCCGGGTTCTGTATTGCCCGGAGGGGCAACTTCTATCATTAATCTGGCCCTGCCATTGCTGACAGGTTTAAACAACCTACCCATCTTAACGGCCCCGACAAGTCGGGACACGGGAGCGAGCAGCTCCGCTTTCAAGACCTATTTGGTTTTTCAACTCCTGAGGTTTACCGTCATCCCCGGTCGCCCGGTTATGCCGTGAGCTCTTACCTCACGTTTTCACCCTTACCCCGGTCAAAAACCGTGGCGGTATTATTTCTGTGGCACTTTGCTGTCGTCGGCTGCCGACGCCTTCCCGTTAGGAAGCAGGATGCTCTGCGTTGCCCGGACTTTCCTCCGCTAAACAAGTTAGCAGCGATAGAACGTTTTGCGAAAGTAAAGGTAAGAAAATTTGTTTGAGTTGGGGTTACGGTTATGTGGAGCGCAGTGTGGATACTTTGTTATGAAAATCAAGGCTTTAGACTCAGCCCGAACCCGATCACCGGCATTTTTTCAGATCACTTTCAACCGTTTGCAAGTTAATAGTTGTCATTTTATTACCAAATGAGTTGGTAACGTAAGTTAGTACTTTTGCAATTTCAATAGGGGCGAGGTCATCAGCCGGCATCTCACCCTCAAACTCGCGACCGTTTATAATAATTTTACCTTTAAGCCCATTTTTAAGGAAACAGGCTAATAAAGCTCTATTATTTTTAAGATAAGCAACATCTGTAAGCGGCGGGATCAATGCCTGCAGGCCTTCACCTTTTGAACCATGACAGTTTTGACAATGAGTTTGATAAATAGCACTTCCGCCGGAATAATAACGATAAAATTCAACCTGCTCATCGCTTTGGCAGGAAACAACCAACACGGTTAAAAGTAAAAAAATACCACTTATCAGCTTTAATTTCATTTGGTAGCTGCCTGCTCAGGTTCGGCCTTTAGGATTTTTATGTCGGCAATTAATTTATCCACTTCTTTGGGGTCGGTACCTTCATAGGTTCCCCGGATGCGTTTTTGTTTATCTATCAGTATAAAAAAGCCATCGTGGATGAATTGCCCTGCCGGATTTTTTTCCTGTACGGTTTGCAGGTAGCTTTTGGCAATATTATAGGTGTCACCTTTGTTGCCGTGCAAAAGCCACCAGCAATTTCCGGTTATGCCCATTTTATCGGCATAACGCTTTAATACCGGTATGGTGTCATATTTAGGGTCGATAGTATGCGATATAATGCGAAAGTCTCCATCATCCTTAAACTCCTTATACACGTTAAGCATATTACGGTGCATTACCGGGCAAATAGAAGGGCAGGTGGTAAAGAAAAAGTCGGCAACATAAATTTTGTCATCAAGGTTTTTAGCAGTTATCGTATCTGCGTATTGGTTAACAAACTTAAAATCGGGTATAGTTGCGTATGCTGTATCGGTAACCGTTTTACCATTTACAATTTTTGTAACCGGTTCCCTGTTTCCCAAAATCGGGAGCTTACCTTGTTTTGATCCACAAGAATTAAAAAGCGCTATAAGCATAACGCCGAATAACATTTTCTGCATTATTTTTTATATTGATTAAGGTATTTATCGGATTCGTTTATCGCTGAATTTATCTGAGAATCTATAGCAGTGATCTTCTTTTTTTGATTGCTGAGGTAATCAATTATTTCCTGGTGCGATTTTCCTTTATTCTCTACATCAAATTTATGCATCCAATCGCTCATGGCGCTATCGGCATCATCAACCAGTTTAAGGCAGACTTTTGCCGAATCTTTAATGTCGGGTATATTTTTAACCATGCTATCAAGTAACATTTTATTTTTCATCAAGTGTTCGTCATTAGCCATCACCTTGTCATGCACGGCAATCACGCTGTCTAATAATAATTTTTCCTGCCTTTTATTATCGGCACATCCCAGTAAAATGGTAAGGCTTAATACAATCCCAATATATTTTTTCATGGTCGCGTTTTGTATTGGCAAATATTGTAAATAAACCTATTAATGTTAGCTATTCAGTTGCCTTAAATAATAAACATAATCGGTAATGGGCAAGGTTTCGGTGCCGGTAAGCTTCAATTGCTGGCCGGCCTGCGCCCGCGTATGAGTACCATGATTTATTACATGTGTTAGAATGTCGCTTACCGAAGTTTGGTTACCGCCCAGGGCGTTTTGGTAAATGATAACTTTGTTCAAATCTGCTTCGGTAATTCGCTCCAAAAAACCCAGCCACTCTTCATGATATTCATTTACCAGGTGAGTACAATGCTCAATGGTAAAATCCTTCGGCCATAATTCGGCATTGGGATAAGGTTCTACTTCATTTATCCTGTCCAGCCAGCGGCGTTCGGCGGCAAGCAAATGCGCCATCAATTTTATAGCCCCCCTGGTATTGTCGGCTTCTGTAATTGCTTTTAATAAAGCACGATTAGCAAACTGGGCGTAATTGAACATTTTTATAAAATAGCTTTTCATAAACACTAATGTATGGACACTAATTTCACGAATTAAAACGAATTCCACGAATTATTTGAGAACTGGATTTTTGAAAATTGGGATCCCATTTGTGAAATTCCCGTTTACTTCATTTAACGATTTGATAATATAGTTGTTACAATTAAATCACATCGGTATGGTACCTTTAATTAAATAAAAAATAACGACATGAAAATCTTCAGCATTTTTTCAAATCTTATTAGTGGTTTACGCGAGTGGATAATGTTAAGGAGTGTGAAATCGTCTTTCATACATTAATATTTTGAATTTTATACCCTGCTTTCGTAAATATTATTGCAATTTTGGACCCTTGTTGTCCATTTAATGAAATCTACACATCAGTACGTATCTTTGAACAGAGAATCTTTCGGCTCCGATTTTGCCTGGGGTGTGTCAACTGCCGCCTTTCAGATTGAGGGGGCTAACGATGCTGATGGTAAGGGCGAATCTGTGTGGGATAACTTTACTGCCAAAAAAGGTAAAATTTTAAATGCAGACCATGCCCGTACTGCCTGCGATTTTTATAATCGGTATGAAGAGGATATCGACCTCATCAAACAACTTAACATACCAAATTTTCGTTTCTCTATATCCTGGGCCCGTGTGCTGCCCAATGGTACCGGTCAAATAAACCAGGCTGGAATTGATTATTATAACCGCGTTATAAATTATTGCCTTGAACAAGGAATAGAACCATGGGTAACTATTTACCATTGGGATTTGCCGCATGCGCTTGAGCAAAAAGGTGGCTGGACTAACCGCGAAGTTATCAAATGGTTTAGTGAGTTTGTTACCCTTTGCGCAAACAGCTTTGGCGACCGGGTGAAAAACTGGATGGTTATGAACGAACCTATGGTTTTTACAGGTGCCGGCTACTTTTTTGGCATTCACGCACCGGGGCGTACCGGTATGAAGAATTTTTTGCCGACCATACATCACGTTGTTTTAAGTATTGCAGCCGGTGCCAGAATTTTACGTAGGTTATTACCCGAAGTGCAAATTGGAAACACGTTTTCCTGTTCGCAAATTGAAGCATTAACTGATAAGCCACGGGATGTTGCAGCCGCCGTTAGGACTGATGCCTTAATAAACCGTTTATTTATTGAACCGCTTTTAGGTATGGGCTATCCGGTTAAAGATCTGCCGGTATTAAAAAATCTGCAAAAATACATTTTGCCAGGCGATGAGGATAACATGCATTTTGATTTCGATTTTATAGGCGTCCAGAATTATACGCGTGAAATTGTTAAATATTCATTTTTTACTCCATATATAAGCGCCCGTATTGTTAAGGCCGAAGATCGTAAGGTTGAATTAACCGCGATGCGCTGGGAGGTACATCCACCATCTATTTATCACATGATAAAAAAGTTTGATGCCTATCCGAAGGTAAAAAACATTATTATAACCGAGAATGGCTCGGCATTCCCCGATGAAGTAACTGATGATGAGGTATATGACCCCAAGCGTTTGCAATATTTAAAGGATTACCTGGACCAGGTTTTAAAGGCAAAGAATGAGGGCGGTAATGTTAATGGCTATTTTGTTTGGACGTTAACTGATAACTTTGAGTGGGCAGAAGGATACCACCCCCGCTTTGGCTTAATTCATGTTGACCATGAGACGCAAAAACGCACTATAAAATTATCCGGAAAATGGTTTTCCAGATTTTTAAGAGAAACCAGGAAAGAAAAAGAACTTACTTTGGAAGCAAAAACTAAAGTGTAGCAGGAATTTACTTAAAGGCATCCTCTCCTGTAATGTCCATCCCGGTAATCAATAAGTGAATATCATGTGTACCCTCATAGGTAATTACCGATTCTAAATTCATCATATGCCTCATAATAGGGTATTCGCCGGTAATACCCATACCACCCAGTATTTGCCTGGCTTCACGTGCTATGTTAATGGCAGTTTCAACGCTGTTACGCTTGGCCATTGATATTTGTGCCGCGGTTGCCCGGTTTTCGTTTTTAAGCATCCCTAAACGCCAAACCAATAACTGAGCCTTGGTAATCTCGGTAATCATTTCGGCCAGTTTTTTTTGTTGTAATTGAAAAGCGGCTATTGGCTTACCAAATTGAACCCGCTGTTTAGCATAACGCAGGGCTGTATCATAACAATCCATAGCCGCACCAAGGGCACCCCACGCTATTCCGTAACGCGCCTGGTTAAGGCAGCCAAGCGGACCTTTTAAGCCTGTAACATTGGGTAAAACATTTGCTTTTGGAACTTTAACATTATCAAAAACCAATTCGCCGGTGGCAGATGCCCTTAACGACCATTTATTATGTGTAGTAGGGGTTGTAAATCCTTCCATGCCGCGTTCAACAATTAGTCCGCGTACTTTTTTATTTTCATCCCTTGCCCAAACAATAGCAATATCGGCAAACGGTGCGTTGGAGATCCACATCTTGGCACCGTTCAGTATATAATGATCGCCCGCGTCTTTAATATTAGTGGTCATGCCACCCGGGTTTGAACCATGATCAGGCTCGGTAAGGCCAAAACAGCCCATTATTTCCCCGGATGCCAGTTTGGGTAGATATTTTTTACGTTGCTCCTCAGAACCGTAAGCATAAATAGGATACATCACCAGTGAGCCCTGTACAGATGAGGCCGAACGGATTCCCGAATCTCCCCGCTCAATTTCCTGCATGATTATTCCATAAGCCATATAATCCAATCCGGCGCCGCCATACTCAACCGGTATAGTCGGCCCAAATGCACCAATCCCGGCCAGTCCTTTTACCAGCTGCATCGGGAACTCTGCCTTTTGGGCGTAATCTTCAATTATAGGGCTCAATTCTTTCTTCACCCAGTCGCGTACCGATGAGCGGATCAACTTATGTTCATCGGTAAGTAATTCATCCAATTGATAATAATCGGGCGATTCGTACAGGTCTGTTTTAGCCATAATTTTATACTTGGTGGGCAAATATATATCATTTAATGTTGACTTAAACCAATCAAAATCGCTGTTTTTGGATACCAGAAGCCACTTTATATCAAAAACTATGTTTAAATTGTTTAAACATAGTTTTTGTGTTTATTATTTTTTTTAAAAATACCAGGTATTCCAAATAACTGCGGCGGAATGAATTTAAAAGTATTGTTGCTATTCTCTTTTCTTTAGCTAAATAGCGCCAGGAATGGTTGGATGAAACTTGATAACCCAATCAAAACCGCTACTTTTGAAATATGATAACTATTGCCTTACAGGATGCAGAGTTTTTTGCATACCATGGATTTTATCCGGAAGAACAAAAAATAGGCTGCCGGTTTTTGGTAGATATTGAGGTAGGTTTTGTACCCCAAACAGATCCTGCAGCAGATGAACTTAAGCATACAGTTGATTATGAAAAGGTATATTACATAGCCTGTGAAGAAATGAAATATCCACGCAAACTGATTGAAACAGTGGGGCAGGCTATAATGGAAAGAATCCAAAAGAAATATCCTTATGTAGAAACTATTTCCGTAACTATAAAAAAAATAAATCCACCACTATTGGGTAGGGTTAGCCATTCTGCAGTTACTATAAATTACAGCAAACGGTAATATGGAATACAATAAAATTTCTTTGCCAATATTAGCGGCCATTAAAACTATTGTTGGCGCCGAAGCTGTTATAACTCAACAGGCTGACCTGGAAAAATATAGTCACGATGAAACAGAAGACCTGGTTTATTACCCCGAGGTTGCTGTAAAACCCCAAACGCCGGAGCAGGTTTCTGCATTAATGAAACTTTGTAATGAAAACCTTATCCCAATTACACCACGTGGCGCCGGTACCGGCTTAAGCGGTGGGGCTTTACCCGTAAAAGGCGGTTTAATGATTGCGATGGAACGCTTTAATAAAGTACTCGAGATAGATGAGCAAAACTTGCAGGCTACTGTTGAACCGGGCGTTGTTACCGAAGAATTTATGAACCTGGTTGCTGCAAAGGGGCTGTTTTATCCTGTAGATCCGGCCAGCAAGGGCAGTTGTTTTATTGGCGGCAATGTATCCCATGGTTCTGGCGGCCCAAGGGTGGTAAAGTATGGCACCATACGCGAATATATCCTAAACCTGCAGGTAGTACTACCATCGGGCGAGATCATCTGGACAGGGGCTAATACACTAAAATATGCATCCGGTTATAACCTTACCCAATTGTTCATAGGCTCGGAAGGTACGCTGGGTATTATCACCAAAATTGTGGTAAAACTAATTCCGCTGCCAACGCTGGATGCGTTGATGCTGGCTTCTTTCGCTACCAACGAAGACGCCTGTACTGCTGTATCAGCTATTTTTCGGGCTGGTATTACACCTTCGGCCCTTGAGTTTATGGAACGCAGGGGGGTAGAGTGGGTTATGGAGTATAACGATATTGCTTTTAACCTGCAGGATGAAATCCAGGCCTTTTTGCTGATTGAGGTTGATGGTAATAACCAGGATGTGATATTTGCCGATTGCGAAAAGATCAACGCTGTTTTAGAGGCTCACAACTGCAAAGATGTACTTTTTGCCGATTCATCTGCACAAAAGGAAGAATTATGGCGTATGCGTAGCACCATGGGGGTATCGGTAAAATCTAATTCGGTTTATAAAGAAGAAGATACCGTTGTACCGCGGGCTGCACTGCCTCAATTGATAAAGGGAATAAAAGAAACAGGTAGCAAATATGGCTTTGAATCGGTATGTTATGGCCATGCGGGCGATGGTAACCTGCATGTAAATATAATCAAAGCTAACATGAGCGATGAAGACTGGAGTAGCAAACTTAAATCAGGTATAAAAGAAATCTTTGAACTCACGGTAAGTTTAGGGGGCACCCTTTCCGGCGAACACGGTATTGGCCTGGTGCAAAGAGAATTTATGCCGATAAAATATTCGGAAACTCATTTCGCTTTGTGGCGGGGAATTAAGAATGTGTTTGATCCGAAGGGCATCTTAAATCCGGGGAAGATATTTTGATTTGAAAATTCGAAGATTTGAGAATTTGAAAATGAAGGGCCGCTATTTGGATCAAATCATTTTCAAATCTTTAAATTCTCAAATTTTCAAATTAATTCGTATTCAATATCAACCTTGGCTCATCATATGCAATCATACTTCGGCGTTCATCGGGCGGGATGGATACCGATTTGTTGGCCGCATAATCATAGCTAATGCAAACCGTTTTGCCGGTTGTAACAATCTCTTCGCCCTGTGGGGTTATTTTCACCAATACGTGCATTACATCAAAGCTGCTGTTGCCTATGCGTATAGTGCGCACATAACAGGCTATTTTATCCTGAACGGTAATTTGTTTAAGATAGTTGATCTCTGAGCGGCCGATGATGATGCCGACATTATTCCAATCCCAGCCGATAGCATCTTTCCAATAGTTGGTGCGGGCAATTTCGAAGTAAGTTAAATACACCGCATTATTAACATGCCCAAGGGAATCTATATCCGAAAAACGGATGGGTATGTCTGTTCTGAATTTGTAATCAGTAAGTTTTTCAGCCATTTATGTCAATTTGTCTGTATAAATTTCTTAATCACGACAAGTTGTCGTGTAATTTATCTATTTTATCTGTTGGTATAACAGT
>NZ_JBFUKX010000070.1:0-20327 GCF_056400605.1 Mucilaginibacter sp. P5_A4
GTCTTCATCAGCAATTATCGGGAAGTTTACCTCCACTCCCTGCGTTTCATTGATATCATTTATCCAGCCGGTATGTGAATCCAGTGAATCAACGCTTAGGGCCAGTACTTTTACATTACGTTTTGTAAATTCATCTTTTAACGCTGCGGTCCTGCCAAGTTCGGTTGTACAAACCGGTGTATAATCGCCTGGGTGCGAAAACAATACACCCCAGCTGTCGCCAAGGTATTCGTAAAAATCGATGTCTCCGGCAGAAGTTTTTGCTTTAAAATTGGGGGCTTTATCGCCTAATCGTAAACTCATGATTTGTGTGATTTATAGTAGATTAAAGACTACTAAGTTAATATACATTGTTTGATAAATCAAAATTAAACAGAAATTATACTGCAATTTACGCCAACATTACACAAGCAATGTTGTTGAACACTTGAACAAGCTAAAAGCAATATTATTAATGGAACGACATACCTACGATACCGGAATAATTGGAAACTGCGCATTTTTAGCGCATATACATAAAAATACAAATGTGGAGTGGCTGTGCTGGCCCCGGTTCGACAGCACTTTTATCTTTGGTGGATTACTGGATAAAAAGAAAGGCGGCCAGTTTTCAATCCTGCCAGACGGGGAATTTACTTCACATCAATATTACCTGGAAAATACCAATGTTTTAATTACCGAAATAAGCCCTGCCAGCGGCGGCAAATACCGTGTAACCGATTTTGCTCCCCGTTTTTACCAGCACCAGCGCTACTATAAACCCTTGATGCTGTTTAGGAAGATTGAAGCTATTGAAGGTTCGCCAAGGGTAAAGGTTAAATGCGAACCTGTATCTGAATATGGTGCTGTAAAATTAACCGTTAATCGCGGTAGTAACCATATACAATACCTCGGCGGCGAAGAAAATATAAGGCTTACAACCAATATACCCATCAGTTATGTGTTTGATGAACAGCCATTTGTGCTTAATGAGATAAAATACCTCGCACTCACTTATGGCGAACCCCTGGAAGCGCCATTGATARCTACCACAGAACGTTTTTTGGCAGAAACCATTCAATACTGGCGCACATGGATCAAGCACTCATCCATAGCCGGGTATTACCAGCCTTTTGTAATTCGTTCGGGGTTGGCGCTTAAGATACACCAGTTTGAAGATACAGGAGCAATTATAGCTGCAAGTACTACCAGCTTGCCCGAATCGCCGGGAAGCGGCCGTAACTGGGACTATCGCTATTGCTGGCTGCGCGATACCTATTATGTTATAACCGCCCTCAATCACATTGGGCATTTTGAGGAAATGGAAAAATACTTTGGCTATGTAACAGATATTTCTTTTTCTGATGAACAGCGCTACCAGCCGCTGTATGGTATAACGGGTAAAAAGGACCTGGTTGAGCATATACTGACCGATTTGGACGGTTACATGGGCAACCAGCCGGTACGCATAGGCAACCAGGCATCAGAGCATATACAAAATGATATTTATGGACAGGTGATGATCTCTATGCTCCCACTGTATACAGATCATCGCTTTGTTTTTTCGGAGCGAAAGGATTCAGTGAAATGGATCGAATCGCTGCTTAATAAAATTGAACGCACTATAGATGAAAAAGATGCCGGCATCTGGGAGTTTAGGAACATGGCCAATATACATTGCTACAGCAACCTGTTCCAGTGGGCAGGCGCATCGGCGGCAGAAAAAATGGCGCGTACTATTGATAATAAAGAACTGATTGATAAAGCCATATCATTAAAAGGTCGCGCGGCCGCGCACATTGAAAGCTGTTATGATCCTGTCAGGAAGGTGTACACCAATTCGGCAGGGAGCTCCAACCTTGATGCCAGTACGTTGCAGTTAATTATGATGAATTACCTCGATCCTGAATCTCAAAGAGCAAAAGATCATTTACTTGCATTAGAAAAAGAGCTAAAAACACCTAATGGGTTATTTTACAGGTATTTATATAAAGATGATTTTGGTAAACCCAAAACAACTTTCCTGATATGCGCATTTTGGTATGTAGAAGCCCTGGCCAGCGTTGGGCGTATTGACGATGCACAACGTGAGTTTGCCAACCTGTTGCAATACTCCAATCACCTGTTGCTGTTTAGTGAAGATGTCGACGAAAACGATGGCAGCCAATGGGGCAATTTCCCACAGGCCTATAGCCATGTAGGTTTAATGAATGCCGCATATCGTATAGCCATTAAGCTGGACAGGCCGATATTTTTGTAGGTTTATAGGTTGTAGGAAAGTTGGAATGTTAAATGACGTTTCAACTTTCCTACAACTTTCTAACTTTACAACATTCCAACCTTTCAACTTACCTCTACCCCAACATGTTTAGTAAAGCTTGTAAGCAGCTTGCGTACTTCCTGCGGATTACGCAGGTAAAACTTAGCTGCGGATAAATTACTTCCAACTTTTATGGTTATAGCGCTATCTGGCAGTGCTTTAAAGATATCCTCATCGGTATGATCATCACCAAAGGCAATAATAAAATCATAGTTTTTGCCTTCTGTAAGTGTTAAGGCGGCTTTGCCTTTGTTAATATCCATGTTCTTAATTTCCAATACCTTATCCCCCGGCAGTAACTGTAAGCCCTTATCGCTGGCAAGGTATTTAAGGTTATTCATTAATTCGCCTGCTCTAAGCTCGCCTAAGCCAGCCTGGGCCTTGCGGTAGTGCCACACCAGTGAGTATGTTTTTTCTTCGACAAACGAACCCGGAGTGCGGTCTACATAGGTTTCCAGGATGGGATAAATATCTTGTTTCCACTGATCTGACAGACCTGCAATTTTATGCCATGATGTGCCTTGCTGCTTAAACCAGGAGCCATGTTCGGCAATCAGGTAAATATTGGCAAGGTTAAACCATTCGTCAAGATTTTGATGCTTGCGGCCGCTTATCAGCACTACCTGGTTGGCGGGGTCTTCGGTGAGTTTATTAATAATGTTATAAAGCTCCGCATCCGGACTTGCCTGCTCGATGTTTGATTTAAAACCTACCAGCGTGCCGTCATAATCTAAAAATATAATACGTTTTTTGGTTTTGATATAACGGTTAATGATAGACTGCTCGGTTGAGTTGCTTACGTGCCTGGCCTGCAAAGACCGTTGCATCAGTTTTACTTCTTTCAACCGATCCATAAATATTTTAACCCAGTGCGAAATATTAAATTTGGTTACCAGTTGCCGCATTGGTATCATGCGTTTCCGCTGTTCATCCAAAGGCATGTTGATAGCCTGCACTATGGCCCGGCAAACCTCGCCGGTATTATTGGGGTTCACAATTATGGCATCAATTAACTCTTTAGATGAGCCAGCCATCTCGCTCATAATCAATACACCATCGTCATTTATCCGACTGGCTACATACTCCTTGCTTACCAGGTTCATGCCGTCCCTCATAGGAGTTATTAAACAAACATCGGCGGTGTAATACAAAGCCGAAAGCATCTCGATCGGGAACGAACGGTAGTAATAATGTATAGGGCTCCAGTCCATCGTGCGGTAAATGGAGTTGATATTACCTACCTTTTTGTCTATCTCATCGCGCAGGTGAGCATACTGCGGTACTGTATCACGTGATGGCACCACAATCATATACAAGGCTATCTTTTCAATACATTCGGGGTGTAATTGCAGCAATAATTCAAAGGCCTGCAAACGTTGAAGTATACCTTTACTATAGTCGAGCCTGTCAACAGATAGTATAAGCTTAATGTCTTTAAAATTATTTTTTAACAGCTCAATCTGGTGCTGTACATCTTCCTGCAACGGTAACGATGCATATTTCCGTTCATCTATCCCCATCGGGAATGATTCTATAACAATTGAGCGTTCGCCTGTTGTGATAATGTTTGATGACGAGGTTACCGGCAAAATGCGGGTTGTTGCACCCAAAAAATGGCGCACATCATCAAACGTATGAAAACCAATCAGGTCGGCGCCAAGCATTCCATCCAGCAATTCCGACCGCCACGGTATCAACCTGAACATTTCATGCGAGGGAAATGGGATATGCAGGAAAAATCCTATGGAAACATCGGGCAATTCGCTCCTAACCAGGGCTGGCAACAGCAATAGCTGGTAATCATGAATCCAGATCACGTCGCCAGGCTCGGCAATACTTAGAATTACATCCCTGAACTTTTTATTAACGGCCTGGTAATAATCCCAGTTAGATTGCTTGTAATTGGCATAGGTTGATGCATAGTAATGAAAAACCGGCCATAATACCTCGTTTGAAAAACCTTCGTAATATTGGTTGATCTCTTCCTGGTCAAGAAACACAGGGATAAGACTCAATTCTTTTAACTGATGTGTAACCTTATCCTTATCCTGCTGTTCGGCAATTTCAACTCCCGGCCAGCCAATCCACACATTATCATCTTGTTTGTATATTGAACCTAAACCGGTTGCAAGCCCCCCTTCGCTTGATGATAAATTATATTCGTCATCAATTTTAGAAATTTTTACAGGTAGCCGGTTAGATACAATGATAGTCTTTGGCATAATACTTATTAATATTTAAAACTTAATGTTTTATAAAGGTGTAAACAGCCATATTTGTTTGCTAAAAGATAAGAATTACAATATTTGTAAAACAAAAAAGCCGTCCAGATATTTCTGAACGGCTAATATTAAAGCGATTTCTGGGTGATTATTTCACTTGTTGAAAAAATTCAAGGTTAGCTTGTTGAGTTATTCTTACAAGTACCTCGTGAGCATCATTTTTCAAATCAACGAAGTATGAAGTAGCTTCGATGTTAGGGTTTACATCGGTATTAGCCTGGTAAACAATAACTTCGCCAATTTGGTAACCAGCATAGTCTTTGTTGATTTGTTTCATTGTTTTAGCAGGGATAGCTTTAGAGTCAACACGTTGTGTAACACCAAGGTACTCGCCGCTAAGGTTATAAAATGCTGTTTTTCTAACGCCGTCGACAGTGAAAGTTGCTTTCTGGCAATTTTTTGTTACTGTCCAGTTTACATCTTTTGCATCAGCAAAATCAACTGTGAAACCATGTAAGGCTACGTAAGAAACGTTTGTGCCTCCATCTACTCTTTTACCACCATCGGCAGCAAATACATTAACACTTAATAAAGCGGCAATTGCGGTTGTTAAAAATATCTTTTTCATGTATGTTTAAATTTTAAATCCATAACAAAAGTATAGGAATGTTATCAACTTGGCAAATAAAATTTAACTTTTATGAATATTTGATAATAACAGTCAAATTGACGTATAAAATTTAGATTTTCGCAAATCACTTAGTGTATATTTTACAATATCTTAAACAAAAAAGAACATGAAAAATCGGTTTAGCAAATCAAAAACAGATTTATTCACCTGCTGTTACCATCAAATTAACCATTATCGGCAAATCCGGGGTATAAAGTCATGCCGCCATCCATAAAAATGGTTGCTCCAGTAATGTAATCGGCCTCATCTGATGCCAGCCAGGCGGCCAGTTTACCAATATCATCGGGTTTGCCTATCCTGTTATAAGGTATCAGGGTGAGTAGTTTATCTAAAGCTTCGGGCGTTTCCCAGGCAGATTTATTGATAGGGGTTTGTATGGCACCCGGCCCTATACCAACAACCCTTATTTTATGAGGAGCCAGTTCCTGCGCTATACTTTTCATGAACATGCTGATGCCTCCCTTGCTTGCCGCGTAATTAACGTGCCCGGCCCACGGAATTACTTCATGCACACTGCTCATACAGATGATTTTCCCGGCTGCCCTGCTCCTGTCTTCAACTACTCCCCTGCGGATGAACTCCTTGGCTGCCTCGCGCGAGCATAAAAACTGCCCGGTTAAATTAATGCTGATCACTTTATTCCAGTCGTCTAAAGTCATATCCACAAATTTGGAATCCTTTTGCAACCCGGCATTATTTACCAGGATATCAATAGTGCCATAATGCTCAAACATTTGCGCAAACATGGCTTTTACTTCTTCTTCATGGCTTACATCAGCCCGAACAGCAAAGGCTTCACCGCCCGCGGCTTTTATTTGGCTTACTACTTCTTCGGCAGCATCATGATTATGGGCGTAATTGATTAACACTTTGGCGCCGGCAGCAGCCAAAGCTATGGCAACGCCCTTACCTATTCCGCTATCGGAACCGGTTATTAACGCCGCCTGGTTTTTTAATGATGGAGTATGGTTCATTTAACAACAGATTTAATTGTTCAATATAACCAATGAAATTTGCAGAATAATGTTTTAAGACGATTAAGGGATTAAGAAGGATTTCTTTGTCTGAACCGGAATTTAATTGCAAGAATAAATCGTGCCTAATCCTGTAATTGTGTTATAAGATCCAAGAACATAAACAATGCTTTCTTCTTATCCTCGGTTAATTCAAAATCTATCTTCACCATCAGGTAATCCATAATATCAAAATCATCACGCATGGCGATTTCTTTGAATAGTTCATGACGATGGTCGAGGCCGTATTTGAGGGCGGCGTTAAACTCATCCATAAATTCCTGCGGGATGGGTTTGTTGGCTATCCAGCCGGCAAACATAAATGGAAGGCCGGTAAATTTTTGCCACTCTTCGGCAAGATCATAGGCGTATTTATACTTTTCTTTTTTACCAAAGGTACGGTCACCTATTTGAACAAAAGCGGTATTGGCTTCGGTTGATAAACCATAGCAGGCTGTCTCATTAATCAATTCCGGGTTAATCTTCCAAAAGTTTTTGAGCAGCACAAGGGCCAGGTTATTTGATGATCGCGATTCAGGATCAAGCTGCAGATATTTGATATCTTCAACAGCACAATTACTAAAAATAAAAACCGAGTTTACGGCGCCTACAGCACCGATGCAATAGTTGGATACGATTTCCCATTGCGGCAGGTTTAAGGTAGCTGCCACAGGGATGAGCCCGATATCCACTACATCATCTATGAGTTTTTGGGCACAGACTGACGGCATGTCCAGACTTAGTTCTATTTTATCTATGAATCCTGTTTGTTGTAAACCGTATATAAAGGGCTTGGTATTGGTATAGCTAACTGCTGATATTCTGATCTTTTTCACAAGAAACGCTTTCAGGAATGTTTTAAATGTTCGGCATTATTAAAATCGATGATCGCGAACGTGCTGCCATCATAAGCAACTTTGTACAGCACCAAGTTTTGGTGAGGGAAGCAATCCATTTCGGTTAATAGCTTGCCGGTTAAAATACAAAGCAATAAACGCATGGCACGACCATGCATGCAAATTAGTACCGTTTTTTCTTCAGGGTGACTCATAATAAGCTGCATAGCTTCCCGCTGGCGTACCGCTACCTCATTGGGGCTTTCACCGCCTTCAAACTTACTGTCTAAACGGCCATCCATCCAATCGCGCATGATCTGTAAAAATACCGATCGGTTTTCGATAGTGCTTGGCTGCCCTTCATGGATACCCCAGGCCAGCTCATCTAAACCCGGTAGCTTTTCGTACGGGATACCAAGGTCGATAAAGGATTGAACGCTTTGCTGGGTACGCTTTAACGCTGATACATAGATCTTATCAAAAGCAACATCTTTATAAGCCTCGTAAAACTGACGGGCTTGTTTGCGCCCCTCATCATTCAAATCGGTGTTCATACCACGGCCCTGTACAATTCCTTGCCGGTTAAGCTCTGTTTGGCCGTGACGTACTATATATAAAGTTTTTTCTATCATTCTTTTTTTAAGCTAAAAGCTTAAGGCCTAAAGCTAAAAGCTCTTTTCTAATTAATTAAAGCTTTTAGCCTTTGGCTTTCTGCTTTGGGCTTTCAGCTTTCAGCTTTTACCTAATTAATTACCGGCAGTTTGTAGTATTGCGGCTTGGGCTGAGTTTCCGGGAATTCAAAATCCTTGTAATCGGTAACTACATTATAAAGCGTATCGCGCTCTATCGGGTGCCTGCCTACATTTTTTATCAGCTCCACCAATTGTTTGGTGCTCATGCCGGGGTGCTGCTCTTCGGCGCCTGCCATGGAGTAAATCTTTGTAGTATCATCAAGGGTGCCATCAATATCATCGACACCAAAATTAAGAGAAAGCTGCGCAGTAGTGCGACTGATCATTGCCCAGTAAGCTTTAATATGATCAAAATTATCCAGGTAGATGCGGGCTATGGCATAATTTCGCAGATCCTCAATTACGCTCGATTCGGGCACGTGCGACATCTGGTTATCCTGGTTGCGGAATTTTAAAGGGATAAACGTTTGGAAACCGCCTGTTTTATCCTGTAGTTGCCGTAATTGATCCATATGGTCAACACGGTGATGGAATTTCTCGATATGACCATACAGCATAGTAGCATTTGAGCGCCCTCCCAGTTTATGCCATTCTTCATGGATAGCCAGCCACTGGTCGCCGGTACATTTATCTTTCGAAATCAGTTCACGAACTTCCGGGTGAAAGATCTCGGCGCCGCCACCCGGTATCGAACCTAAGCCTGCCTCGTGCATCAGGCGCATACCTGTTGCGTAATCAATTTTAGCTTTCTTAAATATATAATGGTATTCAACAGGTGTTAGCGCTTTAATATGCAGCCCGGGACGATGGTCCCTGATTCTGTTAAAAAGTTCCTGGTAAAAAGGCACATCGTATTGCGGCAATACACCGCCTACAATATGTACTTCGGTTACCGGTTCATCATCGTATTTGGTAACCATGTTAAACATCTCGTCCATGGTATACTCCCAGCCTTCTGACTTTTGTTTCAGCAGGCGCGAGTATGAACAAAATTTACAATCGTAAACACAAAGATTGGTAGGCTCGATATGGAAATTACGATTGAAATAAGTTTTATCACCATGGCGTTTTTCGYGGATATAGTTGGCCAAAACGCCCAGGTAACCCAGGTCGCCCTGTTCATATAATGTAACACCTTCATCAAAGGTTATCCGTTCGCTGCGTTGTACTTTTCCGGCAATGTGCTTTAAATCAGCAGGCAGATCCGGATTTTGTAATAATAACTGTAAATTATTTTCAGCCTCCATTAAAAAAACTTTGTACAAATGTACTAAAAAAGCAGAAAGCTCAAGGCGGAAAGCTTAAAGCGGAAGTCATTCTTGACAATCAGATTATGAGCGGAAAGAAGCCTAAGACAGATAGCCATATTTCAAAAGCTTTATGCCTTGAGCTTTTGGCTTTTAGCCTACAAGGCTGTTATCGTTGTAATGGTAACTCCGTTAAAGCAATCATCCTGGCAGCCATGAGGCACATAACCACAGTTTGATATTAAACCATTGTTTTTTGCTTCAAATATAATGTCGTTGCTTTTTGCATCAACTTTAAGCCACTGGGTGCGGGCTTTTAAATATATGGCATCTATTGTAAGTGCTTCGGCGACATCATTAGGATGTGTATTTATAGTAGCGGCATCTTCATGCCAGGCTTTAACTGTGTCGGCTTTGTTGGTACCATCATTGCGTGATTGTATCCGGATGTAATCGCGCGAAACAACTTTACCATTACTGACGCCTGTTTTGATGGTAACACCAAAACCTGTCCACGAGCCAAAACTTGTTGTGTACCAATAGGAGTTTTTTGCGTTGCTTTTAAAGCTTAACCACGCTTTATAGCTGGTATCATATTCGCTTTGTTTGGCAATGTTTTCTTTTTGGCAGCCTGAGGCTGATAGTACGATGATAATGGTAAGCAGGTACAGGTTTTTCATAGGTGTTTTTTAATAATTACGTGATATTTACGCCTATCGCTACAGCAAATCACAAATAATCTTATTTACTTTGGTTTATAACATATACAAAATGAAAACTGAAACTATAGCCATACACGCGGGTAACCATATTGACGGATCATCAAGAGCTGTGATACAGCCTATTGTTATGTCAACCACGTTTGAGCGTGGTATGGATGGCGACTTTCCGGGAGGGCATATCTATAGCCGGTCATCAAACCCAAATCGTTCGTTACTGGAGAATGTGATAACCCAATTAGAAGGTGGTGTTGATGCTGCTTCATTTTCATCGGGCAATGCCGCTGGTATGGCCGTATTTCAATCACTTAAACCGGGTACCCATATTATTTGTCCCGATGATATGTATCACGGCCTGCGCAACCAGCTTAAAAACCTGTTTGCCGGTATATTAACTTTCGATTTTATTGATGTTAACGATGATGAACTATTATTACAGCACATTAAGCCCGAAACCGGCCTGATCTGGATAGAAACACCGTCAAATCCGCTGCTTAAAATTACTGATATTAAAAAGGTGGCAGCTATCGCGAAAGCAAAAAACCTTAAAGTTGTTGTTGACAATACATTCGCAACACCGATATGCCAGCAGCCATTAGCCTTAGGTGCCGATATGGTAATGCACTCGGCCACAAAATATTTTGGCGGGCATAGCGACCTGATGGGCGGAGCGTTAATTACCGCCGAAAAAAGCGATTGGTGGGCAAAAATACGCCAGGTGCAGGAAATGGGTGGCGCTATCCCCTCTCCAACCGATTGCTTTTGGCTGGCGCGCAGCATTAAAACCCTGCCATACCGTGTTAAAGCACATGTAAACAATGCGCAGTTATTAGCTGAATTTTTAGAGTACCATCCCAAAGTAGAAAAGGTTTTATATCCCGGTTTAACATCACATCCGCAGCATGAAATTGCTAAAGACCAAATGCTTGCCTTTGGCGGAATGCTATCCTTTATAATTAAGGGCGATGAGAACGATACCCACAATATCATCAACAAGCTAAAAATATTTACCAGGGCAACCAGCCTTGGCGGTGTGGAAAGTTTGATAGAGCATCGTGCAACCATGGAAGGCCCCGACACTAAAACACCGTTTAACTTATTACGGGTATCGGTTGGGCTGGAACATATTGATGATTTGGTGGCCGATTTGGAGCAGGCTTTGAATGGATAAAAGATGAAAAGATGAAGGAGCAAGGACAGAAATGCCATGGGTCCTTGCTCCTTTGTCCAACAGTCTATAATCTAAATAAAAATTTAATTTGGTATTTAAATAAATATCCGCTTATCTTTGGACCATTATTTGGTAGCGATACCACTATAGTCGATCAATTCTCCGCATAGTTCGGGTATTGATTTATAAAGAAGCGGCGAGAGATCAGGCTCAATGACCCGCTGGCAACCCTTCAATTTTGAAGAAGGTGCCAATTCCTGTCCCGGCAAATAACACCGGGGAATATAAATTTATAACCATGAAAAGTTTAATTAAAATTACTACAAGCAACATTTTTAATACCCAAAACGGTAACATACAACGTATTAGCTTAAATAGCGGTATTTGTATGTGTTGCTGCTGTTGATGCTTTAATACGTTCCTTTTTTCAATCCCTGAAAATATACGTGTTGTAAAACTGGTAAACAATTTATCAGCTTGCTAACCATTCAAACATCAAAAATTTAATTATAACCTTCAAAAACTTAAAACTATGTCTGCCTTAAAATTCGAAACCTTACAACTACACGCCGGCCAGGAAGTTGACCCAACTACAGGTGCGCGCGCCGTGCCGCTTTACCAAACCACATCTTACGTATTTAAAAGTGCCGAGCATGGTGCAAACCTCTTCGCCTTAAAGGAGTTTGGCAATATTTATACCCGATTAATGAACCCCACTACCGATGTTTTTGAAAAACGTATAGCGGCTTTAGAGGGTGGTGTTGCAGGATTAGCTACGGCATCGGGCCAGGCAGCACAATTCATTGCATTAAATAACATATTACAGGTTGGCGACAACTTTGTTACCTCACCATTTTTATATGGCGGTACTTATAACCAGTTTAAGGTAGCCTTTAAGCGCTTAGGCATCGAGGCGCGTTTTGCCAAAGATGATACCGCCGAAAGTATTGAAGCCCTCATTGACGGCAAAACCAAAGCCATTTTCCTGGAAACCATAGGTAACCCAGGCTTTACCATTGCCGATTTTGATAAGTTAGGCGCTCTGGCTAAAAAGCACGATCTGCCCCTGATAGTTGATAATACTTTTGGAGCAGGCGGCTATCTGTTTCGCCCGTTGGAGCATGGTGCAAGTGTGGTGGTACAATCAACAACCAAATGGATAGGTGGTCATGGAACCAGCATTGGCGGTGCAATAGTTGATGGCGGTACTTATAACTGGGCCAATGGCAAGTTTCCGCAGTTTACAGAGCCGTCTGAAGGTTACCACGGCTTGGTATTTGCCGATGTATTTGGCATTGGCGGCCCGTTTGGTAACATTCAGTTTATAATACGTGCCCGTGTGGAAGGCCTTAGAGATTTTGGCCCTTCGCAATCACCATTTAATTCATGGTTGAACATCCAGGGATTAGAAACCCTTTCATTGCGTGTACAGCGCCATGTAGATAACACACTGGAGCTTGCCAAATGGCTCGACCAGCATCCACAGGTAGCAACAGTTAACTATCCGGGACTGGAATCATCACCCTATCATGAACTGGCTAAAAAATACCTTAAAAATGGTTTTGGAGCGGTGTTATCCTTTGAGATAGACGGCGATAAAGAAGATGCCGGTAAACTAATTGATAATCTTAAACTGGTAAGTCATTTAGCTAATGTTGGCGACGCAAAAACATTGATCATTCAGCCATCTGCAACTACGCATCAGCAGCTTTCTGATGAGGAACAGTTATCGGCAGGTGTGAGGCCTAATTCGTTACGCGTTGCGGTGGGGATTGAGCATATTGATGATATTAAAGCAGATTTTGAACAGGCATTTGCCAAAATAAAAAGGGCATCGGCCCAATTAGTATAGTATAGTTTTTTTTAAGTGATATAGTAAAGTTGTTACGGGCTGCGGCTGACAATAAAATCAGCTGCACCCGCGATAACAAGACAAAAGAATGAACACAGAAATATTTAAGTACACTCAACCATTCGGCCTTGAATCCGGTGAGGAATTACATGACCTGGAGATAGGCTTTCATACTTATGGCAGGCTTAACAAAGCAAAAGATAATGTGGTATGGGTATGCCATGCCCTAACCGCTAATTCGGATGTTTATGATTGGTGGAAAGGTTTTGTAGGCACAGGTAATAAATTTAATGCCGAAGAGCATTTTATAGTATGTGCCAATATCCTGGGTTCGCCTTATGGCACAACCAACCCTTTAAGTATTAACCCGGCAAACGGACAGCCTTATTTACAGGCTTTTCCGCAGTTTACTATCAGGGATATTATAAAAGCACATCAACTTTTGGCAGATCATCTTGGGATAGGTAATATTCATATCCTTATCGGTGGCTCATTAGGCGGCCAGCAAGCTATTGAATGGGGAATTATTGAGCCCGAGCGGATTAAAAATTTGATACTGATAGCTACCAATGCCCGCCATTCTCCGTGGGGAGTAGCATTTAACGAATCACAGCGTTTGGCATTAAGTGCCGATCCTACTTTTCATAATAACACTGTTGATGGTGGCCTCAATGGTTTGAAAGCCGCGCGCAGCATTGCCCTGCTCTCCTATCGTACTTATAAAACATATGGCATAACTCAACAGGAAGAAACAGATGCCAAAACAGATGATTTTAAGGCATCTACCTACCAGGCTTATCAAGGCCAAAAGTTAGTAAACCGCTTTAATGCGCATAGCTACTGGTATTTAACCAAAGTTATGGATTCGCATAATGTGGGCCGTGGCCGTAATGGTGTAGAAAAGGCGCTAAGCCTTATCAAAGCGCGTACCCTGGTTATCGGCATAAAATCAGATGTGTTATTTCCCATTGAGGAGCAGGAATACCTGTTCAGGCATATTCCAAAATCGGCCTTTGCCGAACTGGATTCGTTTTATGGCCATGATGGATTTTTAATTGAAACAGAAGCATTGACAAATATTATCACATCGTTTTTTAAAACCGATGTAAAAGGAAAAATTATAGAATTGCAACGTACAGCGTAATGAGTAAAAAGTTAAGTATAGGATTATTTGGATTTGGAGTAGTTGGGCAGGGATTATATGATATCATCAAAACTAAAAATTTAAACATCGAAATAGTAAAATTCGCTATTAAAGACCCGCATAAAAAGCGCACCTTACCGGCAGAATTTTTTACCACTGATAAAAATGAATTGCTCGACAACCCGGAAATAAACACCATTGTTGAGCTGATAAACGATACCGAAGCCGCTTTCGAAATTGTTTCAAGAGCCTTAAGCAGCGGAAAAAATGTAGTATCGGCAAGTAAAAAAATGATCGCGCTGCATTTGGAAGAATTAATAGAGCTTCAACATAAATATGGAACTTCCCTCCTATATGAAGGCGCGGTTTGCGGTAGTATCCCCATCATCCGTAACCTGGAGGAGTATTATGACAACGAATTACTGCACTCTATAAGCGGTATTTTTAACGGATCATCAAACTACATACTTTCAAAAGGATTTATTGAAGGTTTGGATTATGACAGCGCCCTGAAACAAGCGCAGGACCTTGGCTTCGCCGAAACCGATCCAACAAGTGATGTTGGTGGTTTTGATGCCAAATACAAGCTGGTTATTGCCGCCGCACATGCTTACGGAGTTGTTATTCCACCACACAAGGTTTTCAATTTAGGGATTCAAAACCTGGCAGCGCAGGATCTGCAATATGCCCGCGAAAAAAACCTGAAGATCAAATTAGTTCCTGTAGCTAAGGAACTGGATGAGCGAAATGTAGCCCTGTTTGTATTACCAAAATTTGTAAATGAAACCGAGTTTTTATACAATGTAGAATATGAATACAACGGTGTAACGGTACAGGCCGCTTTTGCCGATCAGCAATTCTTCTTTGGTAAGGGAGCTGGCGGCCACCCTACCGGCTCGGCCGTATTGTCTGATATAGCGGCACTGCGTTACAGCTATCAGTATGAGTATAAAAAAGCCAAGGAAAAAACAGATCTACAATTCACTAATAATATTGAATTGGATATCTATTTAAGGTATGATGACGAGAGTTTAGTTGATGCATTGCAATTTATACATATTCAGGAACGCTATTATTCAGGTAGTTATAAGTTTGTTATAGGAAAAGTGAATTTGCAAAACCTGGTAGATAATCAAATCCGTATATCCGATAGTAAGGCATTTGTTGCCTTTGCCGGTCAGCTAACGGGTGTTAGCTTAGCATCGGCATAAACAGACAAGCGAAGTTTTTATGCAAATTTTCTTTGTTGTTTAAACAATAAAAAAGGCTCCGGATCGGAGTCTTTTTTATTTCTATTTTTTCTTTTAGTATCCCTATTTAGCAAAAAAAACGGCAATCCGTTTTCCATAAGCCACAGTCATAATACCAATAAATATTTTTGTTACTGATGATATTGCCGAGTTTTGATCGCTAACGTTTGCTAAAGTGTATAAACGGTAAAGCAAATCGGGTAAGGCATTAACAATAAGCAACCCACCGATGATGATCAGCGCTATTTCATAGATCACTTTTCTATCGGCAAACAGTTTTACATTTTCCTTGCTGTCGGCTGTATTGGTTACCAAACGGGTAATAAACCGGGTGCCAATAATTAAGAAAAGAGATAGTGCCAGCATCAGCACAAAGTTTGCAATGTTCAGCCAAAACAAATTCATTTGTTCCCCGGGATGATCGGCTGATGAAATAGCGCCGAAGCTTTTTAAAAATGTAAAAAAGCCGGGCACTTTAGATAAATTGGATACCAAAAGGTAAATACCCAGGATTTTTATGGTTATTTCATAAATATCAGCTTTCTTCATTTTTTAATTTATGATATGGTTTATAATGGCAACGAATATAAACAAATACGGCACATATTGAATAGCTGATTGCAGAAGAAGCGTAGTCCTGGGGTTTCATTAAAGGAGACAGCGTAATCTCAATCCAAATAATAATGCCTTATCTGTTTTAATCCATGATCGAGCTCATAAACCCAGGGCGTAGCTGTAGGAATTTCCAGTTGGGTTACTTCTTCGTCGCTAAGGCAATCAATATATTTTATTAGCGAGCGCAGGCTGTTGCCATGGGCAACCACAATTACCCTTTGGTTGTGCCGCAAGGCTTTTATAATAGTTTCATTCCAAAAGGGTAAAACCCTGTCCATTGTTTCGCTTAGATTTTCGGTTAATGGTAATTCACGTTCTGTCAAATGTTTATAACGTAGGTCGTGCCCCGGATATCGCGGATCGTCTTTGGTTATAGCTGGTGGATGTTCATTGGGGTCGCGCCTCCATTTCAGCACCTGTTCGGCACCGTATTTGGCTACGGCTTCATCTTTATTCATGCCTTGTAAGGCACCATAAAAGCGCTCATTCAGTCGCCATGATTTTTCAACCGGGATCCATAAATGATCAAGCTCCTCCAACACAAAATGCATGGTTTTTATTGATCGTTTCAGGTATGATGTAAAACCGGCGTCAAAATTGTAGCCGTTCTTTTTTAGGATCTGTCCTGCTTTATGGGCTTGCAGGTAACCGTTTTCGGATAAGTCTACATCTTCCCAGCCGGTAAAGCGGTTTTCGAGGTTCCAGGTGCTTTCACCGTGGCGTATCAATACTATTTTTTGCATAGGTATTTACTTAACGCAAATGTAAGCCGCGAGTTGTAAAAAAAATTGTAAAATATTCATAATTCAATTAGCTTGCGTTATAAACCAAACTAATGCTAAACCAATTATGATTCCAACTACACCTGTTCCTGTAAAGGATGGTATTGCCAACCCCGCCCCGCTTGGGCTTTGCGCCTTTGGTATGACCACCGTTTTATTAAACATTCATAACGCCGGCTTTTTTGAAATGAACAGTATGATACTGGCCATGGGTATATTTTACGGTGGCCTGGCGCAAGTAATAGCCGGTGTTATTGAAGCTAAAAAGAACAACACTTTTGGGCTAACCGCATTTACATCCTACGGCTTTTTCTGGCTGTCGTTAGTCGGGCTTATTGTTATGCCCAAATTAGGCTGGGCTACAGCTGCTTCAGAAGGTGCCATGTGCGCTTACTTAAGTGTATGGGGTGTTTTTACTTTACTATTGTTTTTTGGTACACTAAAATTAAACAGGGCACTCCAGTTTGTATTTGGATCATTAACTATACTATTCTTTTTATTAGTAGCCGGCGATGCCACCGGAAATGCGACAATTAAACATTTGGCTGGTTATGAAGGCATTATTTGCGGCGCATCTGCCATATATACCGGCATTGCCAATGTGCTTAATGAAGTTTACGGGCGTGTTGTATTACCTATTGGCCCTGTAAAGGTTTAAAATAATGTTGCTAAATTGCGCAGGTGAAAGATTTTAAAAAATACTATAGCATACCGGCAACGCCCGACGAAATTTATATAGCCCTTACCAACCCAGTTACCATTGAATTATGGACCGGCGAGGTTGCAGAAATGAGTACCGAACCAGGTTCAGAATTTTCTATGTGGGATGGCAGCATAACCGGTAAAAACCTGGAGTTTGAACCCGGCAAAAAAATTGTGCAGCAATGGTATTTTGAAGGTAAATCTGATGACTCGATAGTAACCATCAAATTGCACCCCGATAAACAGGGCACATCTGCCGAGCTAAGGCATACCAATATCCCCGATGAGGATTTTGATGATATAACCGAAGGCTGGACCTACAGCTATTTTGGCGGGCTGATTGATTTTTTTGAAGGCGAATAAGGCCTCGCCCCACTCCTTTCAAAAAGAAAGGGCTTTAAAACACCAAAAGCCACTCAGATCGAGTGGCTTTTGGTGTTTAAGGGCAGCTATTGACCAGCCTTGATTTGCATGATATTTTAAATTGTAACCGCCGGGTGCACAAATACCTTCGATTTAATATCGGCACCTGCTTTACCAAGCGTTGCCGCTACCGAACAGTATTTATTGAGTGATAATTCAGCAGCACGGGCTGCTTTGTCTTCATCAATATCGCCATATAAATGAAATTCAATATCAATATCCTGCCAAAGTGAGGGTTCTTTACCTGCTTCACGTTCGCCGTTTACTACCATTTTATAATCCTTTACATCCTGTCGTTGTTTTTTAAGTATGCTGATAACGTCAATTGCAGAGCAACCGGCCAAGCCCATTAAAAGCATTTGCATGGGGCGTATACCAAAATCCTGGCCACCGCTTTCGGGGCTGCTATCCATTTTTACAGTATGACCATTGGCATCTACAGCCTCAAAGCCGAAATCGCCATGTACACGTTTAAGTTCTATTGTAGACATAGTGTTATAGTTTATAATAATGCTAAGTTAGATATTAAATTTAGTGTTGCTAATTAAGCATGTTATTATTTACGCTGTTATTAYCAAAAAAGTTTCATTTAAACAGGTTCCTGTCTTTAACCGGTATTACCAATTTTAAACCGGACCATGTTTCGTCAACGGCGCAAACTTTTATATCCACAAGCCCAATTTCGATGGCAAAATTCCTGATAACATCTTCGGTAATGTCGGTGACAACTTTTGACGCCTTCTTTGGCCAGGATACCCATATCATGCCATCGGGTTTCATTTGGTTCATTAATTGGGGAAGTACGGTCAAAAATTCATCCCGTTGTTTGGTGAAAAAATGGATCACATCTTTTTTTACTGCCGCTTCATCTACAAAATAAACATCAGTCGGCAAATCGGTAAACAATTGCAGGTAATAATCGGGTGCGTTAAGCAACATTACTTTTGCCGCTGTTTTTATACCCAGTTTTTTCGCCAACGGAGTACCTGAGTAGCCTGCCATGTTAATTAATTTGTTTGAGGTGGTGCAATAAATGTTCTACATAATCATTTGCCAGCCATTCCACAGTTTGGAGGTTAGGCTCCTTTTTACTGTTATCGCAACGGGCTGTTAACCTTTCTGCCGGGTAGTTTTCCCAAACCCTTATTATTTGCCGGTTAAGTAAGCTCCACAAATCAAGCAGATCATTAATATCAGCTTTTTGGTAATGCTGCGCTGCAACCCATTCCACCTGCTCATAAGTAAGTCTGAAATTCTCTTCGTAAGTGCAACGCACAAAACGCTGCAGGTTTATTTGCGCGCTATCAATAAGGTGGCCGATGATTTCCTTTTTTGACCATTTATTGGGCGTGGGTTTGTTTTCCCAATCAAGCTGTTCGGTTTTTATCTGTAGAAAATTATTGATGGCATTGTTTAAAATTGCTGAGGTGGTGGTCATGGTTATGTTTTCAAAATAAGTATTTAAAGATTGTTATTTCATATTAAATTACAAAACCATTAACTTCAAAGCCTTAAACATAGCTAATGGCCCTTAATTATATCTGGATAGCATTTTTCCTTATCGCTTTTGTTGTTGCGCTCGTTAAACTCATTTTTTTGGGCGATGTTGAAGCATTTAAATTATTGGTTGATGGTATTTTCAGTTCCTCAAAATCATCGGTTATGGATATTGCCCTGCCGCTGGTTGGTGCAATGGCTTTTTGGCTGGGTATTTTAAATGTTGGCGAAAAGGCCGGGGCAATTAATTTCCTTTCGCGCATTGTAGGTCCGTTTTTCAGTCGTTTATTTCCCGAAGTTCCTGAGAAACACCCTGCGGTAGGGCAAATGCTGATGAATTTTTCGGCCAACCTGCTGGGGCTCGATAATGCGGCTACCCCGCTTGGATTAAAAGCGATGGGAAGCTTGCAGGAGCTAAACAAAGATAAAGATGCCGCATCTAATGCCCAGATCATGTTCCTGGTGCTGCACACTTCGGGGTTGCAGATGTTGCCGGTTACCATAATAGCCCAACGGGCAATTTTGAATGCTAAAGACCCTGCCGATATATTTTTGCCCTGTGTTATAGCAACCTATGTGGCAACGGTAGTTGGCTTATTGGTAGTAGCCGTAAAGCAAAAAATAAACCTGTTTGATAGGGTAATTATAACCTGGCTTGGCGGGGTAACCGCGTTTATAACCCTGGTAGTATGGTATTTTACTACGCACCTATCTAAAGAGGAGATCAGTACTGTATCAAAAGTGGTGAGCAATTTTCTCCTGTTTGCTATTCCTGTCATTTTTATTGTGGGTGGATTGATCAAAAAGATCAATGTATTTGATGTTTTTGTTGAAGGTGCCAAAAGCGGATTTGAAACTTCGGTAAAAATTATCCCCTACCTGGTTGCCATGCTGGTAGGCATCAGCGTATTCCGCAGCTGCGGCGCTTTGGATTATATGAACGAAGGCTTACGCTGGGTTTGTACCAAAGCAAGTTTAGATACACGTTTTGTAGACGCCATGCCTGTTGCCTACATGAAACCCCTCAGCGGATCGGGTTCAAAGGCCATGATGATAGATGTAATGAAAACCTTCGGCCCAGATAGTTTTGCCGGACGTTTGGGAAGCATATTCAATGGCTCGGCCGATACTACCTTTTATATTGTTGCGCTATATTTTGGCACTGTAGGTAT
>NZ_JBFUKX010000071.1:0-20213 GCF_056400605.1 Mucilaginibacter sp. P5_A4
TATTAGTCCCGGCTCTTACTGTTAAAGTAGAAGTAGTAACCATAAAAATATGCACTGTTAAATTTCATCTGTTTTTATTATGTTGTAAATGTACGGTAAAAAATGATTCTGTCAATAGAAAATTTTATTTTTTGTTAAATTTTGTGGGTGAACCAAATTTTATTTGCTAAAAATGGGTTTTACTTACTTTTAAATACTTAATCGCGGTCGTAAATAACAGGAATTCTCAACTTGTCGGGGAATTTGCTTAAAAGATCATGTCTCGATATCAACAGGTTTGAAAGTTTTAGGCATTGATTATTGTTAAATACAATACCGGTAACTTCAAACATACTTGATCGCCCCGAGCCTTGACCACCGTAAATAATTATCTCTTTAATATCCCTTTTATTGTAAAAAACAATGCTTTTTTTATCTTGCCCAAAGGAAAACTTATCATTGCCACGCGAAATTTGAAGGTATTGTCGCCGGTTTTCAAAAACCCTATAAAATATCGATAAAATAACACCCCCAATTGCTAACATAGACAAAGCAGGAACCACAATATCCCTATGGCTTTTAGTGGCATCCAGCATAACCCCGGCAAACAGTAGCACATAAATAAATGGAATGCAAGTAACCAAGGCAATTCGCCGGGGTTTTATCCCGTATTCAAAGTTACTGGTTATAAAATGAGGCTGATTCCCAATGTTAAAAAAATGCTTCTCAAATATACTTAGCTCTAATGTTTGATTAAAAAAATCGGTAACAAGCTTTTCTGAGGCTTCAATATCAGGAGCATGGTATTCATATAAATGATTATCCTTGTCGAGGTAATAAACACAGAATTTTCCGCCAAAGTAAAGTCCAAGCTTTAGGTAATTAACATCATCGTCCTGTATGGTTACAGATGGGCCGGTTAATTGGATATCTGTTAACGGTCGCTCCAAATCCCAGGGAAAGTTTTTTATTAACTGAATTGTTTCCTCCAGGTTTCTTGGTGCCTCATCAGAGAACTCGCTTTTTTCGTAATTGTTGTGCTGAAGTTTTGATATAAATTGAGGCATAGGCAATGTAACATTAGCTGAAATAATAGCGGCGAATTTAAAAAGCGGCAAGACGTTTCACAAGAGTTGAAACATCAGTCAGCTAATATTAAGCTGCCTTTTCTTCATACTCCCGCTGCATCACCCTCGCCGTTTGTGTGCTACCGTCATGGCTCCATCCGGGTGGGTTAAATAAATACCCAAGTTTATTTTTAAAACCTGGGGCATGTTTAACATCGTGTATCAATGCTTTCCACTCGTGAAAAATAATGTTTACCGGCCCCATATCTTCCGGTTGTTTGGTAATGCCATATTTAACGGGCTCGGGCAGGTCTTCATCCCGAAATGTGCCAAACATCCGGTCCCATAAAATTAAAACCATCCCCATGTTTTTATCAAGGTAAGGAATGTTTGATGCATGATGTACCCGGTGATGTGCCGGAGTTACAAAAATCCACCCATACCATTTTGGCAATGGTATTTTGTATTGTGTATGCACAAGGTTGCCATAAAACTGGGTAACCAAATAGGCGTATAAAATATCCAACGCGGTAAAGCCGATTAACGCAAGGGGTAAATAAAAAAATACCCTGTATAATGGCTCAAAAACTGTTGATCGGAAACCCGTAGTAAAATTAAATTGCTCTGATGAATGATGGGTTACATGTATTGCCCAAAACAGGCGGCAATAATGCCCTATATAATGCAAAACCCAATATAAAAAGTCCTGGGCCACAATTAGCACAAACCAATACAACCAAACATTATGTATTTGAAACAGGCGGTATTGGTAAGTAAAACTCAGTATAATAAATGTGCTTCCTTTAACTACCAGGTTGGTTACAACCGCAAGCGAGGTAAGATAAATATTGGTAAGTGTATCACGTGTTTGGTAATAATGCCTGTCCTCCCAATAGCTTAAACCCATTTCAACCAGGGTTAAAACAACCAGCAGGCAAAGTATTACAAGCGCACTTATTTCAGATTTATCTAAATGGTCCATTATAAATTAATGTAATACAATAAACTATCACAAAGTTCGGCTTCTGTGCAGATATTATCAATATTACATTGACCTATATTGGTCAGCAGGGTGCAATTTATATTACCGCTTTGGTTTTTCTTGTCCTTTTTCATGATCTCCAGTAAAGCATCAAATGTTGATTCCTTAATGGTATAACGAGGGTACAAATTATTCAATGTTTCGGTAATCTCCTTCAACTCTTCGGCAGGTAGCCCGGTTTTTTTATATGCAAGATATGATTCGCAGATCATGCCAATAGCTATGGCTTCCCCATGTGATAAATGATTATCATCATTGATCAATGAATAGGTTTCAACAGCATGGCCTATTGTATGACCAAAGTTTAGCGCCTTGCGGATTCCTTTTTCGTGCGGATCCTCAATGGTTATCTTGTTTTTTATCTCTACCGAGCGATGAACCAGTGCAGCCGATGGCTTATTTAGGTCACTTGCTTTAAGCTGATGCCAGTAGTCTGCATCCTGGATCAGTCCATGCTTTAGCATTTCGGCCAGGCCCGAGAGTATTTGTCTTGGTGGTAAAGTTTCTAAAAAACTTAGTTCAATAAATACCGCTTTGGGTGGGGTAAAGGTACCAATGATATTTTTGATGCTATCGATATCGATCCCGGTTTTGCCGCCAACTGATGCATCAACCTGGGATAACAGGGTAGTGGGTACATGTACAAAATCAATCCCGCGTTTAAAAGTAGACGCGGCAAAACCGCCAAGGTCGCTGATAACGCCGCCACCTAAGTTGATTAACAGGCTTTTGCGGTCGGCGCCAAAGTCAATCAGCATTTTCCAGATGCCTATGCAAAAATCAATGTCCTTGCTTTCTTCACCGGCGTTTATCTCTATGATATCAAAATTGTCCTGGTCTTCAATTTTACTTTTTACAAGGGGCAGGCAATGCTCAGCAGTGTTTTCATCAGTTAAAATAAAAAACCTTGAATAATGACCTTGCTTTACAAAATTAGCAAGTTCATCAATGCTGTTATCAAAGTAAATGGGGTAATTGTCGCTTTGAATAGTAGTCATAATTTAAATAACCATGATTTTATTTCCTCTGAATTCAACCAGGTCGCCTCGTTTAACTTTAAGGCGTTTACGGTAATCCACCTGGCCATTATAGGTCACTTCGCCCTCACTTACAACTATTTGTGCTTCGCCACCGGTTGATACCAAATGGGCAGCCTTTAGTAATTGTATCATCGGGATATAGTCGCCTGTTAACTTAAATTCAATCATGGAGGGGCAAAAATAAACTATTCGTGGAATAATGAGTTATCATTTTATAATTTTGCACATGCTTTCTAACGAAACTAATAACAAATCCACACACGCTAAGCCTTCTTTTGAAAATACAGAAATCGCTTTTCGTCATTCATCTAATACAGACCTTAGCCGGGCTTACTGGTTGTTCAGGATAATTAATGTTAACTTTTTAGTAAAGATCGGTCCGCCTGTAACCAATTTTGCAATAAAAATAGGCCTGCCAATTAAAGGCCTTATCAAGGCTACCATATTTAAACACTTTTGCGGTGGCGAAACCATTGCGGAGTGTGATAACACGATAAAAAATTTATATAGCGGCGGAGTAGGCACGATATTAGATTACTCGATAGAAGGTGAAGATGATGAGGCCGTTTTTGACAGCACCCGCGATGAGATCATCAGGACGGTAGTAAGAGCAGCTAAAGACAAAGCCATTCCCTTAACAGTATTTAAAGTAACAGGGGTTGGCCGTTTTGCCTTGCTGGAAAAGCTGGATGCACGGTTACCGCTTACACCCGAAGAAGAGAAGGAGTGGGAGAGAGTTCAAAGCAGGGTATTGGCCATTTGTGATAAGGCGCATGCCAGCAATGTACCGGTAATGATTGATGCCGAAGAAAGCTGGATCCAGGAAACCATAGATTTGCTGGCCTTAACCATGATGACGCAGTTTAACACCAAAAAAGCTATTGTTTATAATACCTACCAAATGTACAGGCATGATAAACTGGCATCGATATTAAACGACCATGAAATAGCTAAAAGCGAAGGGTTTATTTTAGGCGCCAAAATTGTGCGCGGCGCTTATATGGAAAAAGAGCGTAAGCGCGCTTTAGAAATGGGTTACAATTCGCCAATTCAGCCTGATAAAAAATCAACCGACCTTGACTATGATTCGGCGCTTGATTATTGCACCAGCTACATTGATCAGATTGCCTTTATAGCCGGGACTCACAATGAAGAAAGCTGCCGTTTATTGGCCGAACTGTTAGATGCCAAAGGCATTGACCATAAACATCCACATGTATATTTCTCGCAATTGTTGGGAATGAGCGATAACCTGAGCTTTAACCTGGCCGATGCCCAGTACAATGTTGCTAAATATGTGCCCTATGGCCCAATAAAAGCGGTATTGCCATACTTGTTTCGCCGGGCACAGGAAAATACCGCTATAGCCGGGCAAATGAGCCGTGAGCTGAGCCTGATAGTAAAGGAACGGAGAAGAAGGGGCAAATAAACAGGATGGAATCAAGTACCTGGGTAAAAATAAAAGCCGCTAATTATTTAGTGGCTTTTTTTGTGCAGTTTTTTTCATTTGGCTGTCCAATACCTCTTGTTTCATTTGTTATTGGGGTATAATTCATATATTTATTAACCCGGCAGCCAACCGGCAGCCAATTAAAACCAATACAAAATGAACGAGTTCTTAATCCTGATGCGTTTGGACCTGGTAACCAAAGAAGCGCAGCCATCACCAGAGCAATTGGAGGGGTACATGAAAATGTATCATGATTGGGTAGGCGGCATTGCTGCTCAAAACAAATTTGTTGGTGGTACGGCCTTATCAACAGAAGGCAAAGTTTTAAAGTTTAACAATGTGATAACCGATGGCCCTTTTGCCGAGGTTAAGGAATCAATTGCCGGTTTTGTAACCATAAAGGCGAAAGACCTTGATGAAGCCGTAAGCATGGCAAAAGCCTGCCCGATATTATTGGGAGAAGGCAACAGTGTTGAGGTAAGGCAAATAACGGGCGGTCACTCCAATGCTTAAAATCTTCCCGTAGCGATGGGGGCCAAACCCCATCGCTATATAAACATGCCTGGTACATTATTGACGCTATGTACAACGACCAACTAATACCACATTTATTCAGAACAGAGTACAGGAAAATTGTAGCTGTGCTTTGCAACCGTTTTGGTTTCGACCAGGTAGAAATTGCTGAAGATATTGCCAGCGAAACCTTCCTTACCGCTACGCATGCATGGGGACTGGATGGTGTGCCGCCAAATCCGCCGGCCTGGCTTTATAACGTAGCCAAAAACAAGGCTAAAAATTATCTGCAGCGAAATATCACCTTTGAAAGCAAAGTATCCGCCGAAATACTCAACAGAACCCCTGATTATTACGAAACGGAGATTGACCTGTCGCCACAAAACATTAACGACAGCCAGTTGCAGATGATGTTTGCAATTTGCAATCCAATAATTACTGTTGAAGCGCAAATTGGCTTGTCCCTGCGCATCCTTTGCGGTTTTGGGATCCAGGAGATAGCAGACGCATTCCTTAGCAACAAGGAAACTATTAACAAACGGCTATTCAGGGCTAAAGAGAAACTAAGGGAACTAAAAATAAAGATCGAATTCCCCGCACCTACCGAAATTGATGAACGTTTAGCTCCTGTACTCACAACTATTTATTTGTTGTTCAACGAGGGATATTACTCCATTAGCCAGGATAAAACGCTCCGAAAAGAGCTTTGCCTTGAAGCTATGCGCTTATGTACTATGCTTGTGGAAAGTCAAAATACTAATAAGCCCCAGGTAAATGCGCTGCTTTCGCTCATGTGTTTTCACGCTTCCAGGTTTGACGCCCGGTTTAATAAAGATGGAGAACATGTTTTATATGAAGAACAGGATATAAGCCTATGGAATACTGATTTAATAAGCAAAGGGGTATATTTTTTAAGTTGTGCCGCAAGCGGGAATAAATTGTCAAAATATCACCTGGAGGCCGAAATAGCTTATTGGAATACTCAACGGGCAGATACCGAAGAAAAATGGGAAAATGTTTTACAGCTTTATAACCGATTGCTGCAAATAGAATACTCACCTGTTGCGGCGCTTAACCGCACATATGCGCTTTCAAAAGCAAAGGGGAAAGAAGAGGCTATTATTGAGGCCGAAAAGCTGGAGTTAAAAGGTAACCACTTTTACTTTGCGTTGCTGGGTGAGCTTTATAACGGTATTGACGATTCGAAAGCGAGAGAACATTTTGCGAAAGCCCTTTCGCTTGCAAAATCAGACGGGGATAAGCGAAGTATTATGAAGAGGATGGAGGAGTTATGAGCAAATTATCTTGTCAGTAACGAAGGCTCATTTGTATAAAGGAAACTTTTCGGTCCGAATTTTGTTTGTACAGCTAAGCTGGTCATAAATACATTATAACCGGTAATATAAACGTAAATACCATGAAAATACATCATTTAGTACCGTTGATACTTATTGTAGCAACGGTAACTCAAAGTTGCGTGAGCAATAAAAAATATAAAGAGTTACAGGGTAACTACACCCAATTACAAAATAGTACCCGCGATCTTAGCGTAAAATACCAAACAAGTGAACAAGCCCTGGCCGTATCAACCGGCAGGGTAAAAAGCCTGGAAGAACTGATCGCTTCAGAGAAAGCGAACTCGGCAGCCTTGCAGGATGCCTTAAATAAATGTTTGGCGGGTAATAACCAAGGAGGTGTAAATATTGCAAAACTGGTAGATGAGATCAATGCTTCCAATAAATACATCAAGCACCTGGTTGAAACAAAAAACAAAMGCGACTCGCTTAACATGGTGTTAACCAACAATCTTACACGCTCCTTAAGCAGGGAAGAAATGCAGGATGTGGATGTGAAAGTACTGAAGGGAGTAGTTTATATATCGTTATCAGATAACATGCTTTACAAATCGGGCAGTTATGAGATCTCTGATAAGGCAGGTGCAACGCTGAGTAAGATAGCCAAGATCATCTCGGATTATTCGAGCTACGATGTACTGATTGAAGGTAATACCGATAATGTTCCTATTAAACAAACTAACATCCGTAACAACTGGGATTTAAGTGCATTAAGGGCATCATCAGTAGTTCAGGCCTTGCAGAACAATTATAATGTTGATCCCAAACGTTTAACAGCAGGTGGCCGGGGCGAATTTAACCCTGTTGCCGATAATGGCACACCATCTGGTAAAAGCCAAAACAGGCGTACCCAAATTATCATCACACCTAAGCTCGATCAGTTTATGGATCTGATAGGTAAAGCGCCGGCTACGACAACAGCGCCTAAACAGTAAAGTTTTAACATATTTCTTAACTAAAAAAGGCCTTGGCGATTTCGCTGAGGCCTTTTTTAGTTAAGTATACCTGGTTGCTAAATGAGTTAAGTATAATTGTATATACATAATTGAAATCAAGTTGTAAATTGCGATTGAAATTCTTAATTTTAAATTTCTGTAGACCAATTAACCAATTTTAAGCCAATGTTCCGGAAGTTATATTATGTATGGCTCGTGATAGCAGCCTGTGCTTTGTATACGCTTCATGCCTGCAATTCGTCTGGCCAGGGTGATGCGGAACAAGTGCCCGATATCGTCAGCTATAATTTTAATATCCGCCCTATATTATCTGATAAATGTTATAAATGTCATGGTCCTGATGCCACTCACCGCGAAGCTGATCTGAGGCTTGATATGCCCGAAAGCGCCTATAAAGCACTAAAAGATAATCCAACTGCCCATGCCCTGGTTCCCGGCGATCCGTTAATGTCTGAAGTATATCGCCGTATATCTACAAAAGATACGGCCGAGCAAATGCCGCCGCCATCATCAAACCTTAAAAAGTTAACATCCTTTGAGGTTGCTCTGATTAAAAAGTGGATAAAACAGGGCGCTAAATACGAAAAACACTGGGCCTTTGTTCCTCCGCGCGCATATCCAATTCCACAGGTGAAAAATACGGCATGGCCTAAAAACGCTATAGATAACTTTGTACTCCAAAAACTGGAACAAAGGCGCATTGATCCAAATCCGGAGGCTGATAAAGAACGACTGCTGAAGCGGATAGCAATTGATCTTACCGGTTTGCCGCCAAACCTGCAAATGATGGATAGCTTTTTAGCCGATAAAAGCCCCGGGGCCTACCAAAAGGTAGTTGATCAGTTAATGGCAAGCCCTCAATATGGCGAGAAAATGGCCCTTCACTGGCTTGATGTTTCCCGCTATGCCGATTCGCATGGTTTCCAGGACGATAATTACCGCACGCAATGGCCATGGAGGGATTGGGTGATACATGCCTTTAACGAAAATATACCGTATGATAAATTTATAACCTGGCAATTAGCAGGCGACCTGATGCCGAATGCAACTAAAGAGCAATTGCTGGCAACAGGCTTTAACCGCAACCACAAAATTACCGAAGAGGGCGGTGTAATTGATGAAGAGTACCGCGTAAGCTATGTTACCGATCGTACAAATACTTTTGGCAAAGCTTTGCTGGGCATTACATTGGAGTGCGCCCATTGCCACGATCATAAATTTGACCCCTTTTCGCAAAAGGAGTATTACCAGGTGTTTGCTTTTTTTAACAATGTAAAGGAGGTGGGGCTTCAATCAACCGTTGGCGGGCCCGAAACTTATGCCAAGCGGCCTATGATGCAAATCAGCAATGAGGATGTTAAAAAAATCCTGACGTTTATAAACAAGCAGGATACTGATAAACTTATCGTATCTGTAATGACAGATAGCGACAAGGTACGGCCAACCTACGTCCTTAAACGCGGCAATTATGATGCCCATGGCGATGAGGTTGAACCCGGAACTCCAAAATCTATTTTACCATTTACGGCTAACTATCCAAAAAACAGGCTCGGTTTGGCCGATTGGATGTTCAATAAAAAAAATCCCCTTACTGCAAGGGTATTTGTAAACCAGGTATGGCAGGAGTTTTTTGGCAAGGGCATAGTGAAAAGCTCGGGCGATTTTGGCATGCAGGGCGATCTGCCCTCGCATCCCGAACTGCTTGACTGGCTCTCTGTTGATTTTATGGATCATGGCTGGGATATTAAGCGATTGGTGAAACAGGTGGTTATGTCGGCCACATACCGCCAATCCGCAGTAATCAGTCCCGAAAAGTTAAAGACAGATCCCGAAAATACTTTGCTATCGCGTAGCCCACGTTACCGTTTGCCCGCCGAGTTTGTTCGCGATCTGGTGCTGGCCAGCAGCGGATTGCTTAACCGCACCATTGGCGGGCCCAGTGTAAACCCTTACCAGCCGCCCGGCCTTTGGGAAAACGCGACATCGGGCCGCGGGATATTGGCTAATTATAAACAGGTGCATGGGGCCAACCTTTATCGCCGGGGCCTGTATACGCTCATTAAACGTACTGTACCTCCGGCGTCATTAGGAATATTTGATGCCAGTAACCGCGATCAGTGCGAGGTAAAACGTTTACGCACCAATACGCCATTACAAGCGTTGGTGATGCTTAATGATCCTACAGTATTAGAATCCGCACGGGTTTTGGCTGCCAGGTTGTTGCAGGATAATAGTCAGCTTAAAGATAAAATAACCAAGGCCTTCCGCTTAATTATCTGCCGGCATCCGCAGGAAAATGAATTAGCCATACTAACAGCTTATTATAATGACGAGTTAAAAGGAATGAAAAAAAATGATGCCGGAAAACTACTAAGTGTAGGCGAATACCCCGTGCCTGCAAACCTGAATAAAATAACCCTGGCAGCTATGATGAAGGTGGTTGATACTATTTATAATTTAGAAGAAGCGATAACAAAAACCTGATCGGCATGGAAAAAGATTTTTTAGAGAGCAGGCTGAATATAAATAGACGCAGGTTTCTTTCAAGATTAAGCCTGGGCATTGGTAGTGTGGCATTAGGATCGTTACTTATTCCGGATCTTTTTAGCGGCAGCGGTGGCGAGAGTGAAGCCGATTTCATACCGGGGATACCCAACTTTGCACCAAAAGCTAAAAGGGTTATCTACCTGTTCCAGGATGGAGCGCCGTCGCAACTGGAGTCATTTGATTATAAGCCGAAACTACGGGAAATGATGGGGCAGGAGCTACCGCCTTCGGTGCGTGGTAACCAGATATTGACAGGGATGACCGCCAAACAGGCCTCATTCCCGCTTGTGGGCTCATTTTATGATTTTAAGCAATACGGCGAATCGCGGGCATGGGTAAGTGACCTGTTTCCGCACATTGGTAAAATTGCCGATGATATCTGCATTATCCGCTCGATGAATACAGATGCTATTAATCACGACCCCGCGCTTACTTTTCTTCAGACTGGAGCGCAGCAGGGTAATCGCCCCAGTATGGGTTCATGGGTAAGTTATGGTTTAGGCAGCGAAAACAAAAACCTGCCGGCATTTACCGTATTGTTATCAAAGGGTAAGGGCAATGGCCAGGGTGTTTACTCTAAGTTATGGAGTAACGGTTTTTTAGATTCCATTCACCAGGGTGTACAATTTAGCAGCGGCGAAAACCCGATTTTGTACCTTAACGATCCGGACGGAATGAACCGGCACGAGCGACGTAAAATGCTGGATAATTTGGCGGCCCTTAATGATATCAATTATAAAGAATTTGGCGACCCCGAGATAAATACCAAAATACAGCAGTACGAAATGGCATACCGCATGCAAACCGCTGTTCCCGATATTATGGATGTATCCAGAGAATCGGATGATATTGTGAAAATGTACGGCCCGGATTGTTTGATTCCTGGTACCTACGCGGCCAATTGTTTACTGGCAAGAAAGCTATCCGAGAACGGCGTGCGCTTTGTACAGCTTTATCACCAGGGATGGGATCAGCACAGTAATCTGCCGCAGGAAATGGCGGGGCAGGCAAAAGACGTAGACCAGGCATCGGCTGCATTGGTTACCGACCTTAAGCAACGTGGCTTGCTTGATGAAACGCTGGTAATATGGGGAGGCGAGTTTGGCCGTACCAATTATAGCCAGGGCAAGCTTGAAAAAGCCAATTATGGCCGCGACCATCACCCACGCTGTTTTAGTATCTGGATGGCCGGTGGCGGTATTAAACCCGGCATAGTTTACGGCGAATCGGATGATTTTGGTTATAACATAGTTAAAGATCCTGTTCACGTACATGATTTTCATGCTACCATCCTCAACCAGTTGGGTATCGACCATAAAAAATTAACCTTTAAAAGTTTGGGTCGAAGATACAGGTTAACCGATGTAGCCGGGAAAGTGGTGAAGGGAATAATAGCATAACACAGTTTGGATTTTTTAGAATGGACGGGATTTCGAAGCATCCGGTACCGGGAGTATTTTACTGTTGCCGGGAAAGTGGTGAAGGGAATAATAACCTAACACAGTTTGGATTTTTTAGAATGGACGGGATTTCGAAGCATCCGGTACCGGGAGTATTTCACAAGAAATTAACTAAAAAAAGCGCCATTGCTTAATATATGAAAGGCAGCCATAAGGGTTTTGCAGACGGAGCATTATTTGCACTAAATATTTTCATTGTAGTTTTATTGGTAGCCGGCAATAGCCTGGTTGTACCGCAATGGCTACAGCCGGTAGGCAGGATGCACCCATTGATACTGCATTTTCCCATCGTGATACTCATATTGGCCATGGTGATGGAATTTTTTCGTTTCCGCGCTGAGTTTGTTAATGAAAAACTATATCAAAACTTTACCAATTACCTGTTGGTGTTAGGGGCGCTTTTATCGTCGATAACAGTTGTTATGGGCTTGCTGCTATCTAAAGAGCCTGGCTATGAGGGTAACACCTTGCAATGGCACAAGTGGTATGGCGTATGCGTGGCATTTATGGGTTATGGGATCTATCTTATTCGCAACATGCCCCAATATACAGCTGCACAGGCCAAAACAGGGGCTTTGGTAACGGTGTTTTGTTTAATAGTTGCCGGTCATTTTGGCGGCAACCTTACCCATGGCGAAGATTTTGTTTTTGGGCCGATAATGGATAAAGAGAAAAACAAGGTTCCAATTGACAAGGCATTGGTTTACCAGGATGTGATAAAACCCATTTTTGAGATGAAATGCCAAAGCTGCCATAACTCAGATAAAATGAAAGGCCGTCTTATACTCACCACTCCGGCAACGATACTAAAGGGGGGTAAAAGCGGGAAACTCTTTGTACCCGGCAATCCGGCAATGAGTTTGCTTCTTCAGCGGGTGCATTTGCCCGAAAAAGAAAAAAAACACATGCCTCCTACAGGGAAACCACAACTTACAGATGAAGAGAAAATGCTCCTTTATTTTTGGGTAAAAAGCGATCCCGATTTTAAGAAAAAAGTTATTGATCTGCCTGCAACAGATTCATTAAGAGTAATTGCATCAACGCTGTTAAAGCCTGCAGAAAGCATCGAAGAGGTTTATGATTTCGCAGCTGCTGATGATAAGGATATTAAAAAGCTAAACAACAATTATCGGGTTATTTATCCGTTGGCTAATGAATCGCCGGCTCTGGCGGTTAATATATACAATAAAAGCACTTATAATATTCAGGTTTTAAAAGAGTTAAGCCCAATTAAAAAACAGGTTGTGTCTCTTGACCTTAATAAAATGCCCGTGAAGGATGCTGATCTTAAAGTTATAGCAAAGTTTGAAAACCTTCGCCGGCTTAACCTTAATTTCAGTGATGTTGCTGGTAGTGGGTTAAAAGAACTGGTGGCTCTAAAGTATCTTAAAAACCTTTCGGTTGCAGGTATAAAATTAAGGCCTGCAGATATAAAACAGTTAATGGCCATAAAAAGCTTAACAGAGCTGGCTGTTTGGGACACCGGTTTAAAAACTGCCGATCTTGTACCATTGCAAAAAGCAAACAATCAGCTTAAGCTCTTAACCGGGTTTAAGGATGATGGAAAAGCCATAAAATTAAGCAGTCCACAGTTAAAAAACACGGCTGTTGTATTTAAGCAAAGCTACCAGCTCCAATTGAGCAATCCTATAAAAGGAGTTGATATTCGTTATACTACTAACGGCAGTGTTCCAGATAGCGTTCGCGCGGCGTTGTATACACCCGGCGTAATATTTACACAAAGTACAATTGTAAAAGCCAGAGCCTTTAAAACAGGATGGATAGGAAGCGATACAGCACAATTCAATATTTATAAAAGCGCTTATACGCCGGATAGTGTGGCCTTTTTAAAATATCCGGATGACAAATACAAAGGCGATGGCCCAAAAACCATAATTGACAAAGAACTGGGAGGAAACAGTTTTGGTAATGGCAAATGGATTGCATCGCAAAAAGATATAGAGATGCTGATGTGGTTTAATAAACCCGCAGATTTGCATTCAGTTAACCTCAATGTGATGCGTAACACTGGTTCGCAAATATTTTTACCCTCTAAAATTGAAGTATGGGGAGGATCAGATCAAAATCACTTAAAACTTTTAGGTTATACCACCACGGCAACGCCGCTTAAAAACGATACATTTGCTGTTATTAGCCTAGAGTGTAAGCTAAAAACAGTTCGGTTGATATCTTGCTTAAAATTAGTAGCCAAACCACTTAAAAATGTGCCTTCCTGGCATCCGGCTAAAGGAAAGCCGGCCTGGGTGTTTATTGATGAGGTTTTTGTTAATTAAACATAATAACCAGCATGATAAATACATTAACCGCTATCAACGAACAGGTAGCAGGCATATTATTGATATTGAACGTGAGGTAATAGACCTGTGCATAAGACTGCTAAAAAAATGCCCCGCTCATAAGCCAGGGAAAATATTAAAAGCAGTTGGTTGTGTTAAGTTTTACTTGCCATTTATAAGTTTTGCCATTCCAAAAGCAGCACCAGCAGCTAATGCCCCAATAACAACAACTTTTAATGCACCGCTTAATGCTGGCTGCCCTGTAAGCTTGCTTTTAAAATAACCAAAAATAAACAGGCAAATTAAAGTTACAGCGCATGAATAATTTAAAGCTTCCTGCGCATTATCTATTACAAGGTATGGTGATAAAGGAATAATTCCTCCCGCTATATAGGAGAATCCTATTGTTAAGGCGCTTTTTGTGGCCCTGTTAGGGTTTGGTTCTTCTAAACCAAGCTCATATTTCATCATAAAGTCTACCCATTTCCTTTTATCTTTTGATAGTTCATTAGCAATTTCATCCTGCAAATGCGCTGACAAGCCGAATTCTGCAAAAACTTCTTTTACTTCAGCTTTTTCCTGTTCGGGTACTAATTCAACCTCGTTATATTCCCTTTTCAGTTCTGAATTATAATGATCAACTTCGGTACGCCCGGCTAAGAAGCCTCCAAGGCCCATTGCTATTGAACCGGCAACTATTTCGGCTATGCCGGCTGTTACCACCAGTCCCGATGAAGTTATGGCCCCGCTAAGCCCTGCCGCCAGGGCAAACGGAACGGTTAAACCATCAGACATGCCTATAACAACATCCCTGATGATTTCTGAACTGGTAACGTGATATTCTTTGTGCATTGTGGTAATATTACTAGTTTGGTTTTTTAAATCCGTTGCTTTAAATATTTAAATCAAACATCGGTAAAGCAATCCATTATTTAAAACCGAGGCTTAACGAAACTACATCCGAAACCAAGGCTATATCCTGTTTACAATGCCCGTATCTTATCTCTAATTCATGCAGACAAACCATGATGACTGATACAGTTCTGCATACTTATTTATTCCAATATGGCCCCATTAATAGGTATCTTTCGGGAAATACGGAAGTTGTATTTTAAGTATTTGATATTCAGTTGTTTATATGGCAGGTATTTCACTCGTGTTCCAATATGTAAAAGTCAGGCGTTTAGTAATCAAAAACCTTATGGGCAGTAACTACATTTGCCACTTTTACGTATAATTACATTGTCTATATCATATAAAACGAATAGCAATGCCTGATATCGGGAATAATCATCCTCTCAAAACAAACTGTTTAAATATCTTTCGGCTCACGTTTTTAAAAAACAGCTCCGCAAATGGGTCTTAAAAAGATTCAAACTTTATAGTAAATATTAAAGTTCTCATATTAAGCTAAAATGTAAATGAATACAAACGCCGATCAAAATAAAACAACTAATATAGGATTAGCACTATCGGGCGGTGGAGTACGTGCGGTGTCTCATTTAGGAGTTATGCAGGCCTTAACCGATTATGGAATTAGGTTCTCCCATATATCCGGCACAAGTGCCGGAGCAATTGCAGCAGCTTTTTTTGCTGAAGGGTATGCCCCGAAAGATTTTTTACAGATGCTTAAACAAACCAGCCTGCTTAAATTGCTGCGCCCCTCATTTGGTAGCACGGGTTTGATCTCTATATTAAAAACACGCTTTTTAATAAAACACTATATTCCACACAATTCCTTTCAAAAACTTAAAATTCCCGTTACTGTTACGGCTGTTGACTTGGGTGAAGGAAGGCTAGTGTACTTTAATGATGGTGAACTCGATATGGCGATTTTAGCATCGTGCTGTTTGCCGGGCATTTTCAAACCCATTATGCTTAACAATCACATGTATGTAGATGGCGGGGTGCTCAATAACTTTCCGGTTGAACCATTAGTGGGTAATTGCGACTTTATTATTGGTTCGTCCTGTAATCATTTACAGATAGTTACAGAAATTAAATCTTTTGGTAACCTGATTGACAGGGCCGCTATGATCGCAATCAACTCCACCCTTAATACCCATAAAATTTTATGTGATGTTGTGATTGAGCCGCATGGGTTGGGTAGCTATGGCATATTTGACATGAACGCTGCTGAGGAAATTTATATGATTGGTTATGAAGAAGGTTTAAAAACTATTAATGGGAACGAAAAGCTGAAAATACATTGCCAGGATAAAAATAAAAAAGGCTGACAAATGATAAATTGAATCGTTTTGTCAAGTTGGATTGTCAAAGCTATATACATGATTTACTGATAATTGTATGAAAAAGATGCAAGGGAAGATCGCTCTTTGCTCATTGGGTTAAGTGAATGCTTTGACGTAGTTTCTGCTGCTCATAAAACAATGTTGACTTAAGCCGAAAGTTCAATCAGGTTTGAAAAAAAAAGATTTCTATAGCTTGTCGGTCTGCAAAACATTTAAAACTTCATTGTCATTTACACATTTATTTTATTAAAATAAACTACATTTGGTTATATGGCTTTTGTATCGAACACGTAAGCCTAATTAACCAGTTATTCATATTAATGAGAAGATTATTATTTACCCTGGTAGGAGTAACGGCCTTTTTCTTTGGTTCTGCTCAAAGTTTATTTACTAAAAAAGTAAGGAAGTACTCATTGAAAGATGGTCTTTCATTTGGAATAATAAATGGTATTACCCAGGATAGTAAGGGATTTATGTGGTTTGCTACCGGCGATGGTTTAAACCGGTTTGATGGCACAAATTTTAAAGTGTTTAAATTTGAGCCCGACAACCCGTATAGCTTACCGGGTAATTACGTTCAAACAATATTTAAAGATACACACGGCACCATTTGGATATCATCGAGAAGGGGAATTTATCAATTTGACACAAACAGAGAACGTTTTACAAAATTTGACCCACCAAGTGTTCGTCCGAACTGTTTAACCAATGTAAACAGCATTTTTGAAAATAACAAAGATCAGCTGTGGTTCTCATCTGGTGCTTCAGGATTCGCTTCTTATAATTTAAATACCAAACTGTTTAAAAGTTATACTAAAGAGGAATTGCCAGGCTTGTTGGGTGATTTATCAGTTATCAATGTAATTGAAGATACTTATGGATTGCTATGGGTAGGTACACGTGATGGCGGGCTCAATGTTTTCAGTACCAGGAATGGAACTGTTTTGAAAAATTTGAATAGCCAGTTCCCCCTTAATCTCGTCCCCCAGGGTCTTATTACTTGTATCTACGAGGATCATAATCATGATGTCTGGATAGCTACCAGCAAAGGGCTGACGCTTTACAGTAGAAAAGAGAATAATTTCCACGTTTTTTTAGGCTCAACTTATAAATTAAGAAGCAACTATTTTTATTCTCTTTTGGAGGATGATCATAAAAACCTGCTTGTTGGTCTTCAGGATGGAGGATTATATAATATAAACCTCGAAAAGGCAGAAAAGTCATCATATAGGGATATTACTATTGATCCGGTGAAATCAGAAGATAATTATAGCATTACAGCCCGGACTGTTCAAACCTTATTCCAGGACCGTGATAAAAATATATGGACCGGAACTTATGGTGACGGTATTTACATGTTAAGTAACGTACCCGAAAAATTTAAAAAATTTCAAAATAAGTTGACAGACGCTTATGGAACCAGCTTTTTAAGGTACTATGGTATGTGTATTGATGATGAGGGCTATTTGTGGATGGGAACTGATGGTGATGGAATATACAAAAAGAAGCCAAATGGTGAGGTAGTAAAATATTATAGAGCAAATGGACAAAAAGGCTCGTTAATCAGTAATAATATACTTTGCGCTTATAAAGACCATTCAAATACATTATGGTTTGGCTCTTATTCACACGGACTTTTCCGATATGATAAAAAAACAGATTCATTTACTAATTTCATTCATAAAGAAAACGACCCAACAAGCATTGGTTTAAATGACGTGAGGGTGATTCTCGAAGATTCAAAAAATAATTTATGGGTTGGAACAAACGGAGGAGGGTTAAGTTTATTATCTGCCCGCAGTAGTAAGTTTGTTAACTATAATCCACAGRATAGTAATATTAGTTCAGACTATATTCGTGCACTTTCCGAAGATAAGTATGGCAATCTCTTTATAGGGACATACGCCTCTGGTCTTAAATATTATATAAAAAACCAAAATAAATTTATTGATTATTTTAGTAGGGCCCAGGCAGAAAAATTTTTGCCCAGTAATTTTATATACTCTTTGTATTTAGATAAAAATGAGAATCTATATATAGGTACCGAAGGAGATGGCCTCGTTTTATATGACATAAAAAACAAAAAATTTAAACGATATACAGAAAAAGATGGATTAGCGGATAATACTGTAAATGCAATACAAAAAGATGAGACTGGCGATATCTGGATAAGTACTAATAAAGGTTTATCACGGATTGATGTACAAACAAACAAAATTATTAATTACGATAGTTCGGATGGATTACAAGCGGGACAGTTTAACCCTGGCTCATCTATGTATTGTACTCTCGGAAAATTTATGGTTTTTGGCGGAACTGAGGGGTATAATGTTTTTTATCCTAAGGAAGTTGAACAAAACCTGTTTAAGCCAAAAGTTTTAATCACCGGCCTTCAGCTATTTGGCAAAGAGGTTGAAGTTGGACAAAAAGACAGTATATTAAGTTCTGCTATCAATGAATCAACTCAAATTACTTTAAGCCCCAGTCAATCGGTTTTCTCTATACAATACGTGGCTTTAAATTACGCTTATGCCGAAAAAAGTGAATTTGCCTATAAACTGGCAGGGTTAGATAAAAATTGGAATTATGTAAAAAATCAAAGATCAGTTACTTATCGGTATCTTCCCGCAGGTGATTACGTATTTAAAGTTAAAGCGGCAAATCAGGATGGTATTTGGTTCGCTAACTATGCTACGTTGAAAATAAGAATTTTGCCCCCCTGGTATAAAGCATGGTGGGCCTATTTAAGCTACTTATCAATAATAGTAACGCTGATTTATTATTATTTAAGTTATCGCACTAATGAGGCTAAGTTAAAGTACGAAGTAAAAATAGCACAGATATCTGCTGAAAAAGAAAAGGAACTTAATGAACGAAAATTATCTTTTTTTACTAATATTTCTCATGAGTTTAGGACACCGCTTACTTTAATTATAAATCCCGTTAAGGAATTATTATTTAACCCCGGAGAAAGAGAGACTGAAACAGGTAATCTGAGTATTGTTTTTCGTAATGCACGCCGGTTGTTAAGTTTGGTTGATCAGTTATTGCTATTCAGAAAAGCTGAGAGTGAATCTGATAGTCTTAAAATTGTAAGGCTAAATATTGTAAACTTATGTAAAGAAGTTTTTTTGTGTTTTAGCCATCAGGCCAAAAGTAAAAATATCTTGTTTGATTTTGTGTCTGAAACAGATACGATAGAAATATTTGCCGACAGGGAAAAAATAGAGATCGTTTTATTTAACCTGATATCAAATGCATTAAAATTTACGCCAGATTGTGGGATGGTAAATTGCTACATCTCGCAAACAGAAACTTCGGTGAACATCGAAATTAAAGATACAGGATGTGGTATAGCTGAARATATAGGTGAACAATTATTTGATAAATTTTACCAGGTACAAAATGAGTTGCCACCAAGCGGTGGATTTGGTATTGGCCTTTATCTTGTAAAGAAATTTATTGAAAGCCATAAGGGGAATATCAGTTATATTAGTTTAAATGGGGCTGGTACCATATTTAAGGTTTGTTTGCTAAAAGGAAAAGAACATTTAAGCCCAAATTTAATTTTTGAAGATGTTGTAGAAACCTCCGTTTTCTTAGATGAGCTTATTGAAAGTTATGAGGAAGTTCCCGGGCAAAGCAAAGGTTCAAACGCTGTCAGAGGCAAAAAAAGCGATCCATTTAATTTGGAATCAAAATCTATGCTGATTGTGGATGATAATGAGGAGATGAGGCAATATTTAAAACAAATTTTTTCTGCAAATTTTGAAATTTACGAAGCAGCAGATGGTTCTGAAGGTTTGGATATGGTATATCAATTTTTACCGGATATTATTATCAGCGATGTAATGATGCAGGGAATAAGCGGCTTAGAGCTATGCAGCAGAGTTAAAGAAGATCCCGCGCTAAGTCATATCCCGGTTTTATTATTAACCGCAAGCTCGTCTCCAGAAATTAAGCTTAAAGGAATAGAGGGAGGGGCCGACGATTATATAAGTAAACCATTTGAGCGGGAATTCCTGGTGGCCCGGGTTGCCGGTATACTTAAAAGTAAAAATAACCTGCAAAAATATTTTTATAATGAAATAACCTTGAAGTCAAATGACCTTAAAGTTCCGCCTGACTATAAAGAGTTTTTGGCGGCGTGCATCAAAGTTGTAGAAGACAACTTAAGTGACAGTGATTTTTGTATTAAAACTTTGGCTGATAAGATAGGGATGAGCCATTCAAACCTTTATAAAAAGATCAGGGC
>NZ_JBFUKX010000072.1:0-20133 GCF_056400605.1 Mucilaginibacter sp. P5_A4
AGTATCGAAGTAACGATAATAGCGGTCATGATCACCCCGCCTTGCTACCGATCGAACACCATTACGGTCTATTAAACTTAATAACTGGTTCAGCACCGGCTGTCCGGTAAAAAAAGTACTTTTGCCCATGTTGAATGTTTAAGTGTGGTAACTCAAATATCAACACAAAGGGGTAGGCTTTCGGCTTACCCCTTGCTTTTTCTCTGAAAATTATTCTTTTACCGGACAACAGTGCACTACGTTCAGCATGACAAAAGGCTTTTTTTTCAAACACATTTCACTGTTAGTCCATATAAAGCACAAATGCCGAACGCATTTGGTTGTATTTTATGTGTTGTGATTATTGTTCGAGAATGTTTTTCAAAGTCGACAAACTGATATTCATATCTTTCGCAACATGTTTTTCCATCATTGGTATCATCATATTTACCGGATATTTCAATGTACCGGCATTGCTCCAGGTTACTTTGGTTTTATTGTCGGCTAAGGCTTCCATGTCCATAATAATGCGGGCACTGGTTACCATTGGTTTTACAAAACGAATTTCCATCTCAACCCTTTTCCCTTCAATAAGGTTCATAATTTCCTTTTCTCCTACACCGGCATTTTTATCTCCGCTCCAGGCATAAATAAATCCAACTGTTCCGTCTGTTCCTTTGAATTCTCCATTCCTATCGGGGGCGGCCATGGCGTGTTTGTTGAATTTGTCCTGGTTTTTCAGCAGTTTTAAATAGTCAAATACTTTTTGCCGGGGCGCGTTGATGATAATTTCACTGTTCACATAATGTTCCTTCTTCATCAAAAGCGCAATAATTAACAGCAAAGCAATAATGCTTCCTATTACAAGTAAGATGATGATTAAAATATTCATGATTATTTTTTTATTGATGGTTTGGGCTGTGTCCGAATTGTTTAGCGTAATTATCGTCGCTTACAAAAAGTCAAGTGCGGTATTTGCTTTTGTATAAAGCTACATCATTTCCTTAATATCAATCATTCTTATTGCCAACTAATACACAAAAAGCCGAAGGAATTCAATGCAACCCGGATCTCAAATCTAATATCTCAAATCTAATCTGGGCGAACGCCGCTGGTAGAAGCGGCGCCAGGCTATCCACTCATACTGCACGAGGCCTTATTCACGGGCCGGTACCCGTTTCTATCCTTTACGCGAACTGCGGGTATACAAAAACACCCGGATGAAATTAATATCCGGGTGTTGTATATTTATTCCTTAGCATGGTGTTTACCTATCAGCGGGCCACACACGACACGCGTGTGCCAACGGAAGGGGCTACTGCATTATTTGTATTATCTTTTCTTTTTCAAAGAGGCAAGGAACGTAAGTAGATCCGCGAATTCTTGTTTTGACATTGTTTGATGCAGGCCGGCCGGCATCATAGAGGTTGACACTTTTTTTATTTGCTTAACATCATTGGTTTTTATTTTCTGAACAGAGCCTCCAGGGTATTTCAATTCGATATCTGTCTCCGTCCGGCTCGAAATAATCCCCATCAGGGTCGATCCATCTTTCATAACAAGTTGTGAGGTCTCATATCCAAAATTAATACCTGCAGAGGGGTTAACAATAGCATCAAATAATCCTTCCTTCGGTAATTTCGCACCTATTTCTGATAAATTAGGTCCAAATTCAAAACCAGCTTTATTAGCTCTATGACATACGGAACAGGTTCTGAGGAAAACGGCATCTCCTTTCAGAGCATTTCCTTTTAAAGCAAGTATGGCATTAAGATTAGCAGAAGGCATCTTGGTTTTAGCGATTTTGGCAACATTGTTATTGGGCAAAAATGCTTTTGCTTTGTCCAATGTGCTTTTTCTGAGTGTTCCGCTCAAGCCTGCAACGGCTGGCTCAATTAAACTCTGAGGTAATTTTTTTCCCTGGAGCATTTCCAGAACGCGGTCTTCCCCATTTTGGCTTTTACCCAGCGTTTGAATCGCTTTTTGACGAGTGGATATGCTGTACTGATTTGATAAAATCACCTTTGACAGGATAGCTGTTGATTCATCGTTGCCTATTGCACCAAGTACTGCTAAAACATTGGACGTCTTTTGCTGATCTTTACCTTTAATCACATTTAGGAAGCGAGGGTCTTCATTAGCTTTAAGTAATACCCTTGCCGCATCGGCCCCGATTCCTCCGCCCTGATATCCTCCGTTACTCTGAATACCATTGGATTTTACCAGATCCATCAATTTATCGGCTTCTGTGATAATATTATATTGTTTTACCATATCAACAAAATCCTGTGTTCCGGTGTATGAATTTAAAACCTGTTTCACCTGTTGCTGAGATACAGGTGAACCTGATATATCCTGAGGATTTAATGACTTCAATATTATCGCACTTAATTTCAAATCTTTACCATTATTCTCTTCTAATAATTTGACTAAAGCTTTGGATTTCTCAGCTTCTGGATAAAAGTCAAAAGCTCTGAGATATCTCAAACGGGATTTTAACGGAACACCTGCATCTTTAGCCAGCTTTACCAGATATGGAAGCGCGGTATTTGTTCGGGCCCGCCAGACTATATCTCTGCCTCCGGCTGTTAATAAAGGATCCGGTACTACTTTCAGGTAGGCTGCAAAGAATTGGTCCCATTGCTTGTCGGCCCCGATACCCAGTGCCTCTAAATACCATTTGTCATTGCCATCATGTTTCGCTGCAAGTGCCGCCCATATCGTCGCGGCTTCCGGTTCATTCCGATGCCGTAACGCAATCGCACAATCGCGCCTTACCTGTGCGTCTGGATCATTTACTAAAGCTCCTGCAAGTTTAAGCACATTGGTATTTACTTCTCTTGCCGCCCTCAGCCCGGCTATCCTTAAATCAGGGTTAGGATTGTTGATGGCTTCGGAAAGATATTTTGTGGCCTTTGTTGATTTTGAAAGCACCCATAGGGCCCGGGCACGCATACGGGGATTGGGCGACGTTAACCATAACTTTTCCAGCTCCGCTATTGCTGATTCTCCCATGCCGGTTAATGCTACGAAAGCATGCCTGCGAACGTCGAGATTTGGATTTTGCAAGGCAATGACTGCACCCTTCGGAGTGGTATAATCCTGTTCAGGTATTTTATAGGTCGCTTTCATACTTTCCGGAACAACCCGGTATATGCGACCACGCTGAAGATCCCCCACCCGATGTCCGCCAACGCCAGGATCATACCAGTCGGCTACAATTAAAGAACCATCCGGAGCTGTACAGACATCTGCCGGGCGAAACCATTGGTCCCTATCGCCATTAAGCATGTTGAGGATACCGGCAGTATATCCCGCGCCAGCTTTTTGAACAGGATAGGCCCGAACAACATTATGTCCCGGTTCGGCATGGATCATCCTATTTTGAAACTGCTGCGGTAACAGCATCCCTTCATAAAAAATCATTCCGGTAGGGGAGCCGGAACCTGTTTGTAAAAGATTGGGGATAACACCCGGATCATTTTGATGCCAGTGACGAAGCGGGATCGAATCTTCCATGTTAATGCGTTTAGCAGTCCAGCCCGCACCGGTTACTTCATCCGCATATCCATAATTTCCATATTCCATAACGTAATTGATTCGTACTCCTTTATTCCCGTCATCATCATTATCACTTTGCCATATATTTCCATAACTATCTACGGCCGATTCGTATTCGTTTCTGAAATTATGGCCCAGACATTCCACATGAGTACCGTCAGGATCACAACGGAAGAGCATTCCTTCTTTGTATTTTTTAGGTCCTATCTCATCACCATCCTGATCCAGTACGACCTCATTATTTTTATCTCTGAGAGTTTTACCAGCATTCCCAAAATTGAAATATAGTTTACCATCCGGGCCAAATGCGAAGCTGTGCATCCCATGATCATGTTGTATACCGCCTATCCCCTGGAATAATATTTCTTTTCGGTCGGCTTTACCATCATTATTGTCATCATAAAAAGCCCAAACATATGGGCTTTGCGATATCAATACCCGGTTACCTAATACGCACACGCCTAAAGGTGCATTAACCTCGGGGCCCTGATAAAATACCGTACTGGTTTCCAAACTTCCGTCTCCATCCTTATCTTCTAAAATTACTATCCGGTCACCTGCCTCCCTGGGTTTGTTGTGATTAATCTCAAACCGGTAATTATAGGCCTCCGTCACCCAAACCCTTCCTTTTTCATCCACGTCGATATTGGTAGGGTTAATCAACATGGGTTCGGTTGCCATAGTTTCAACACGCAGACCAGGCGCCACGTCGAGCTCCTTCAAGCCATTTTTAGCCAAATGTTTTTGTGCTTCAGTGAGCGGCGTATCAATCGTAGCCAAATTATACGATGAGTGTTTTTCAGAAATATTGGTAAAGGCCCCAAATACTACTAACAAAGGAATCGCTGCCACTGATCCACTTATTAGTAAAAAACGTTTTCTTTTATTGTTGTCCATTTCTATGTTTTCTTTTATTGTTGTCCATTTCTATTATAATAATACTCAGTTCTTCCTGTTGCCTAAATGAAACTATCAGCTTCGCGATATGCTTTGATCAAAGCAAGCTCGCCTGCTTTACCGGCACCCGCATTGCCGTGCTCCATGCCTACCACTCCCTTGTATCCTTTATCATAAATAAGTTTGAATATATTTTTGTAATTAATCTCGCCGGTACCGGGTTCGTTGCGGCCAGGATTATCGCCAACCTGGTAATAACCTATTTCATCATAAACCCAATTAAGTGTAGGGATAATGTTGCCCTGGTTGCGTTGTATATGGTACATATCGTACAAGATTTTGCAAGATGGGCTGCCTACTGCCTTGCAAATAGCATAAGCTTGATCGGGTGTACGTAAAAAAAGGTCGGGGTTGTCGCTAAGGGGTTCCAGCACCATCATCAGGCCATGGGGTTCAATAATGGCTGTTCCTTTTTTGATAGCTTCAATTACATTACCTGTTTGTATGCCAATAGGCAGGTTGCGTACAAAATCTCCGGGAACGACGGTAACCAGTTTACCATTGATACGTTTGGCTACTTCAACCGCTTCCTTACAGCTGGCAACAAACTTATCGATATATTCCGCTTTGCCTGATGCTAATAGGTTAGAATCATTGCCTAAACCAGGTTGTACAAAAACGCCCATGGACATACCCAATTTGGCCAGCGTATCTCCAATCTTTTTCTGCTGATCAACTGGCCGCCCACCCATCCAGTTATCTTCGATACTTCGAAATCCCTGCTCGTAAGCAAACTTAATTTGATCAATAAAATCGCCACCTGCATGGTTTTTAAACATGCCATCATGTATGCCATAATTTAAATTAAAAGGTTTGCCGTTACCAACATTTGTGGTCTTGGCATTTGCTGAATTTGATTTTAAAAGTCCAGTTGTTAATATTGATGCACCTGCCAGTACGGAGTTTTGAACAAAGTTTCTGCGTTTCATAGAACTTATTTTTATTTTAATTGGTTAGGGTTTATTTTAATTGGTTGGGTAGAAGTGGAATACCGGCATTTCGCATAATTGTAGTTGGGTCATTTCAAGTTCCAATAGAGTACATAACGCTGTTTATCAATCTCATAATAGGGAATCAGAGTAATAGGCCTGGCCGCCACGTCTTTGGTTTTGAAGATAAGCTGCTTCCCCGTCAATTGTGTTAGCCAGTCGGTCAATTTCCGGTCTTTAACATTTAATGAACTGATAACATCTTCAGGGATATTATAATTTACAAAGTCCAGCTGGTCCTTAGCAAAAGGTGCAGGCGGTTTTATTCCGTTGGTGCCCATATCCCCCGCCAGCAACAATGGGCCGTAAGCAATTGCAGCCACCTTTGCATCATCGTTTGCCGGGATCAATCGTAACGACATGGGAAAATTAACAACCACTTTATCGCCGGTTTTCCATACTCGTTTTAACTCAATATAACTTCCGGGTTTTTCTGATATTTTAACTGCTTTACCATTTATTGTAATCGTAGCACCTGACGTTGCCCAATGCGGATATCGGATATATAACGAAAACGGAATCCGCGACGGCGCTTCCTTTACGGTAAGGTTAGTCACGCTTTCTTCGGGATAGCGGGTTTGTTGAACTATTTTAAAGCCTTTCTCGCCCCAGTTCAATTCCGATGGGATAAACAGGTTAACATAAATGCCATTATCCGTGTGGTAATAAATACTTTCGGCATATTTAGCATGATTTTCAAAACCCGTGCCCACGCAACACCAAAAGGAGTCGTCGTGTGAACTATAAGTCTTGAACAAACCGGGCTTTACTGATTGTAAATAGGTTACCATACCAGTCCCCGCTTCCTGCGATGGCAATATATGGTTATATAAAGCGCGTTCGTAATAATCTGCATACTTTACGTCTGCTGTCCAGGTAAACAAGTGACGTGTCAGTTTTAGCATATTGTAGGTATTGCAGGTTTCGGTGGTAGTGGCTGTAATATGTTTCGAAATTTGATCGGGAGTAAAGAAAAATTCCTGATCGCTGTTACCACCGGTTGCAAAGGTATGGTGATTGATAACCGTTTGCCAAAAAAATTCAGCAATCCTTTTTAGCGTGTCATCATGTGTAAGTTCGTATCCGCGCGCCGCACCTATTATTTTAGGGATTTGGGTATTAGCGTGAACCCCCGCCAGTTTATCTTCCTTATTTGCTAAAGGGTCCATAATAGCGTGATGATAAAAAAGTTCTGCTAATCTTTTGTCGTTCTTGTTTCCTGTTATGGCATACAAATTATAGGCAACTTCACTCATTCCGCCAAACTCAGTTTTTTCCATGGTGGCCAATTGCTGAAGCGTTAAAGGCTCAAGTTTATGAAAAGCCCATCCACTCATCTTTTCTGCAATATCCAAAGCCTGCTTGTTGCCTGTATACAGATACATATCGGTTAGCCCTGCCATCACTTTGTGGATAGTATACCAGGGTGCCCACACCCACTCACCCTTGATTGCCCGGTTGATAAATTGTTTTGGGAAAGCACTTAGGTAACCACCTTCATCCAAAACCTGCTGGCACTCGGCAAGTGCTGTCACCAACGAATCGGCTTTTTGTTTGTAAACTATCTCGCCTGTTGAAGCATACATCAACGCAAGTCCCGAAAGTATATGGCCCATAATATGTCCGCGTAACTCACAATTTGGTGATTCCCATCCACCCAGGGGCTTGGCATTGGATGCGATACCGGCATTTAACCGCCAGGTATGCAACAAGCTTGCATTACTAATGCTCAACATCCAGCTGGCATCGCGTTCCATGTTTTGTTTGAAACGACTGTCTAATAACCTTACATCCTGTAAATTAAAGCTTTGTGCCTTTGCGGCGACTTCAGGCCGGTTGGTCAGCTCTGCTTGATACTGGCCGATATATTGTGAAAAAGCCGGATTGCAAATGAGCATAACGGTAATAAAATGGCCGGCGATTACGATAGTTTTAAGTATTGCTTTTTTTTTCATATTGCAAATTTAGTAACAGGTTATACCGACCTTTTATGAGTGCTCTTCTCTTCATGAATTTCGACTTTAGTAAATGCCGGATAACTTTTTAAATGACTGTACTTATAATTGGTTTGGCATTCTATATAAATGCCTTTTTCGGAATCATCAAATTTAGGTTGAAAGAAACATCAGAATGTAAGCAAATTAGCCTTTTTTTTATACAAATCCGACTTTTTAATAGTTAATACTTTCATACGCATATGATTACTGGAATTGCACTTATCAATACGCCCCGCTGGCGCACGCGTGTAATCATGGCGTACGCCGCCGGTAGAAGCGGCGCCAGGCTATCCACTCATACTACACTGGCCTTATTCACGGGCCGGTACCCGTTTCTATCCTTTACGCGAGCTGCGGGCATACAAAAACAGCCGGATGCAATTAAACATCCGGGTGTTGCATATTTATTACTTAGCATGGCGTTTACCTATCAGCGGGCCACACGGCTGGAGCCTGCGGCAGCGAAAAGACCTTGCGGTAGCTGGGGAGCAATTCACAATACAACTTGCGACAACGAAAGCTATCTATCGACGTCTGCATCTTTTGGTGCGACTAAATATAGCTGAGCCTTGTGTTCTAAGATGGTATCGTTTGAAGTGATGAACAATCCTGGTCTATGTGCTAAGCAAATATCCCTTACATCATTGTAATTACTATTAGAACCGGATTTATAAATAAATCTCCATATACTATCAACTTCATCAAAATAGGCACTTGATACAAAGTTTTTATTTAAATAATCTGAAAGCACTAAAATTTCCCGTATTTCCGTGGCTGTGTAAATCTTAGAGAGGCGATAAGATGCAGAAGTGGCTTTTTCTATTGGAATATCATTAACGTATAACCCATCTCCTTGCAATTGGTAGTTTGTATTTCGATTATCCTCTCTTTTTGGAAGTTTCGACAGCAACATTTCCATTCGAAACAAAGAGTCCTGTACATCTTTGAATTCGTTTTTAAAGGACAATGCATTTCTTTCATTACTTCTTTTACATGAAAATGCAAAAAAAGTAATAATAAAACCAATTAATATAAGCCTTGACGTTTTCACATTTTAAAATTTAACGTTGTATCCTTCTATTATCTTCCCTCGCTGTCGCAAGGCTCCTGCCTTGTGACCCGCATGCTAAGTATGCGCCATGCCCTTACGGCGGCGATATGTTAGACAATCAAAATATTACATCTTTACAAAAACATCTACCCCAAAAACAGTCGCAAAACTAACAAAATATAATCCTTCCAGATTTCTGAATTTACAATTGCGCTCGCCTTTGTTGGAGTTGTCTCCAACAAAACCGTTGTAGAATAATGTTCAATTAACCATTGATGTTTCTGCTCTCAACTGGCATTGGCTTGTTGGAGACAACTCCAACAAGGGCATAGATACTGATTTTCAGCAACATGCATGGCTTTTTTCGTCGCTTTTTTTATTTATTTCTTCTATATCCAATCGCTAAACACGTTATCTAGCATTTATTTTTATATTTATCAGGCTATACAAAGCCGTACACACCATATCATTGTATATTAAAAAAGCGGCGTTGTTTAAATTGTGCAGATAATAAAATGCCATTAAAAAGCCTTGTTTTCAAACTTTTAATATTAACGCAGTTTTTATTTTCGGGCGTATATGCCGGCACGCCCTACCAGGTAGTTTACCTGAAAAACTACGGCGCGCCTGAAGGTCTGCCCAGTTCACGGGTTAATTATTTAATGCAGGACAGCCGGGGCTTTATCTGGATAGCCACCGATAAAGGTGTAAGCAGGTTTGATGGGCAGCACTTTAAAAACTTCACATCGGCCGACGGGCTGGAAAGCAATGAATGTTTCCGGGTAGCCGAGGACAATTATCACCGAATATTTTTTTACTGTAATAATTACCAGGTTTGTTATTATGAAAACGGCCTTATACATAAACTCACCCCCACTCAAAAGATATTAGTACTGCCTTTTGCCAATTTCTTTTTTAACCGTTACAATGAGCTTTGTGTAAATTATGGGCTCAGTACTAAAGTTTTTCACTTTAACGAGTTAAGATCAAAAAAAAACACCATTCAACACCCGGGGAGTTATATTTATGGCACGGACGGGGAAGAGATTATCCTGTCTGAAAATGATGTTAACGTACTCGAGAAAGAACTTTCGGCCGGGCACTTAAATCACGTAACAGCCAAAACCAATACCAAACCTTACAAATTAGCTATCCGGCAAAATCACCTGTTACTGATAACCAAAGAATGGGTGCATGTTTATCAGTATAAAAAAAGCGGGATCATCCCGCTTCATAAAATATCTTTTACCGGCAATGTAACTTCGGTTTACCTTACCGGTAAAAATACCTTTGCCGTTACCACGGTAAAACAGGGCACATACATTATCAACTACCTTACCGGCGAGCGAAAAAATTACCTTAACAATTACATCACTACCGGCACCCTTATTGACCGGGAAAATAATATATGGTTTGGCAGTTATGACAACGGCTTCTTTTTAAGCACCAACCCCGAAGTAAAGATCATTAACAAAGAAAGCGGCCTGGCAAATGAAGACGTTTTAAAGCTGAGCATTGCTGGCGGCTATCTTTTTACGGGGCACGTTTTAAGCACGCTGAGTTATATAAAGCTTGGCCCAAATCAAAGTTCACCAATTGGCACCTTGTCTATAAAGCAAAACCGGTCTGACTTTAACCGGATAACCTGTCTGTTTACAATTCCGGGCAACAGGCTCATGATTGGTACTGATAATGGCATATTCGGGTTAAATGTTTCTAATAACAATCCGCTGTCATGGCGCCCGGAAATGTATGCCGATGGCCCGGTAAAAGGCATTGTACAACGCAATGACACGGTTTATTACTTATCTTATAAAGCCGTTACAACGATAACAGATCATTTACGTAAATGTTCCTGGTACGAACTTGCCCCTATCCGGGTAACATCGCTCACCCGGTTAAAAGACCGCTTGTTTGTGGGGTCTCTTTATGGACTATATCAAATTAAAGTTCCAATAACTCGCGTTAACTTCGCATATACGCGTATACATTCTAATCATGGGATAAAAGTTGTAAAATGCCTGGCGTCAAACAACAATGTATATGCGATAGGTACCGAAGCTCAGGGCGTATTTTTGGTTGCTGGTGAAAAAATTATTCAATTTAACTCACCTGCTATTTCGTCCGGTGATATCCGCAACCTGGTATGGACGGATGCCAATACCTTATGGGCCTGTACCGCTAACGGCGCAAGCGTTATTAGCTTTAGTAATAATTATCAAAATTACCGGGTAAGCCTGCTAAACACCAGCAACGGGCTGCCGTCAGATAACGTTTCCGATGTTGTACAAAACGGTCGTGATTATTATATAGCCACTGATCAGGGCATAGCGGTTACTCAAAATTTAGGGAACGCCAACCTGCCCCGGCCGATAATGATTAACGACGGGATACCGGGAAAACAAGATAACTTTACGTACGGCCAGCCTGTTGTATTTAACTGCGTTGCCCTATCCTACAAAAGCATGGGTAAAATACAATACCGGTTCAGACTCAGGGGGGTTGATAAAAACTGGAGCATTGCGCCGTCCGGCGAAAAACGGTTTGATCTGTTACCCCCCGGACACTATGAGCTGGAAGCAGTGGCTGCCGACCGCTTTAACCAGCTGAGCCCATCGCTTGTTTTTCAGTTTGACGTTATTCCTTTATGGTATCAGCAGCTATGGCTGCAGGCTATAGCTGTTATAGGCGCTATAGTTATTGTTTTTTTACTGGTGCGCAAATATTACCTGTCCATCATCGGCTTACAAAAAAAGGACTATGAAAGCGAGCTTGCCCTGCAGCGTGAACGCCAGCGCATCAGCAGCGAGGTGCATGACGATCTGGGGGCAAGCATATCGGGCATCAAGCTGCGAACCGAGTTGCTGAGCCGGAAAGTGGCCAATCAGCCTGCTTTTAAGGAGATAGACGCCATTCATGAGGCTATCACCGATATATCTACCCAGATGAGGCTAATTATCTGGAGCCTTGATGCCGAAAACGACGAGGTAAGCAACCTGGTTAATTTTATTCATAAACAGGCTGTTAAGATTTTTGAAGCCAGCAGCATCCGCCTTCACGAAAGTACCTCGGTTGGCGAAACCGCAACTTCCATCAGTGGCGAAAAAAGGCGGCAGGTGTACCTGCTTATAAAAGAAGTTTTAAATAATATAGTTAAACATTCGGAGGCACAAAACGCGTTCCTGGCAATCAGCCTTTACAAAAGCCGGCTGCATATCAGCATCCGTGACGACGGCCGGGGCTTTGATCCCGATACGCGCAGGCACGAAACCATGGGCATCCGTAACATTTATGCACGTGCAAAAAGGTTGAACGCCGAATTGAAAATTAACACAGCACCGGGCAAAGGTACATCCATCAGCCTTAAACTGAACCTTTAGATGATGGCGGTAAGGATAAAGCGGGGATAATTTAGGATATTAGCATTTCATAATACTGCAAGCATGATCCAGATAGTTTTGTTAGAGGATAATTTACATTACCGGCGGGGGCTTGAACAGATTATTCATGACATGAGCGGAGTAAGCCTGATGGGATCATACGCCAATGCCGAAACTTTATTAAAGAAAATTAACGAGCTTAAAGCGGATATCTTTATAGTTGATATAAACCTGGAAGGTATGTCGGGGATTGAATTTATACGGCGGGCCAAGCCGCTGCTGCCGGGTACCGAATTCATGGTATGTACCATAAACGATGACAATACCAATATTTTTGAATCGTTAAAGAGCGGGGCAACAGGCTACTTACTCAAAGAATCATCGGCCGAAGAGATCCGAAATGCGATTACCGAAATTGCGGCAGGCGGCTCGCCCATGAGCGCCTATATCTCGCGCAGGGTGATAGCGTCATTCAATACTGCTGCGGCAAAACCAGCCGCCGTTGCCGCCGAAAACCTGACAGAACGGGAGGTAGAAGTTCTTAACCACCTGGCTCGCGGCCTGCAGTACAAAGAAATTGCCGATCGCCTTGAAATTACTACCGGCACGGTAAAAAAACACATTCGTAATATGTATGTCAAGCTCCAGGTACAAAATAAGGTAGAAGCTATTAATAAATTCCGCTCGATTTAATATACCACTTTTTCAGTATTGCAGAGGCAGAAGGTTAACGCTAATTTAGCATTATAAACTAACAGGCGATGTTAAAGCTAACTCACCTGTTAGTAGTTTTAAAACCTAAACCTTATTGTAATTTAAATCTCTTAGTCCCTTTGCTGCACACAGAGTTTTCCGTTGTCCGAATGTCATTGACTTCGGACAACGGGGATTGGACAACGGGTTGCCGGTTTATTTTACCATCACGCTGACTTATGCCCTCGCACCGGCTTTCACCAAAATTTCTTCGATATGGTGGTATCCCTCGCCTTTGTTGGAGTTGTCTCCAACAAAACCTTCGGAGGATAATGTTCAATCAACCATTGATGTTTCTGCTATCAAATGGCATCGGCTTGTTGGAGACAACTCCAACAAGGGCAGAAAATCTCACATCTCAAATCTAATCATGGCGTACGCCGCTGGTAGAAGCGGCGCCAGGCTATCCACTCATACTGCACCAGGCCTTATTCACGGGCCGGTACCCGTTTCTATCCTTTACGCGAGCTGCGGGTATACAAAAACACCCGGATGAAATTAAACATTCAGACTTCTTATTCCTTACTTAGCTTTGTTTTGTTCTGACCCATGGCTTTTGTTTTGTTCTGACCCATGGCTTTTGTTTTGTGTTTTTGCTGGAGGCCATAAGGTATGTTCAGTATCCAATATGACTTCAACCCGGGTGATGAAAACCGATTCTTTGTCGACACCAATAACACTATAAGGGCCTACATTAAAGTTGTAATAATGAATTTCAGGTTTAAGTTTTTCATAGGTCGAGCGAGCATTAATCCATAATTCCTGGTAATTAAATGTTTTTAATGCTGTAGTTAAGATAGCAACCAAACTCGATGTAACTAAAACAAGCGAGCTAAGATCTGCCACAGGCGAAGAAGCATTAAAACCAAACTTAATGCTCTTTAACGCTGCAAAAACAGGAGTGAGCGCCGAAAAAACAATAAGTGTCCATTGAAACCTTTTATAGGTACGTTGGTTTTTAGCTGAAGTACCTTTGTAATAGTTCATCTGACCTTCATATCGTTCCTTTAAATATTTTTCAAAAGTTTCCTTATCCATATTCGTACTCTTAAGTAGACAGTTAGATTTATATTTTTCACAAATTTCAATTCGATGCCCCAATCAACTTAATTGGGCAAGGACTACAAGCCATTATTTTAGCTTATGGCCGTTTTAGTATTTAAAGGATCAAAGGCTTTAAACATATTTCAAATGCTTTGATATTATCAGGTGTTTTTTTTAGAAAACACCTTAGCCATCATGATTAAAAGTTTATTTTGGTGATTGACTGACTATTATCTTTCTAACCAAATTATTATTTAACATATCCTTAGCATAATCTTTAAATATGATGCTCGCAGGCGTTTCCGGCAAATCAAGATTCTTAACTTTCAATAAAATATAATAAGTGCTAAAATCTTCATCCGTAAAGTTATCGCCATGCATTTTTTTAAAATCACTAATGACTTTTGGCGCGAATACTACTTTATTTACTGTGGTAAAATGGCTGAGCATAGATTTTAACCAATCTTTAGCTTGCCCTGCCTGGTTAAGTTGTAAGTAACATTTAATGATATTCAAGTTTACATTAATTGCTTGTACCATAGTTCCGTTATTGTCTAACAGCTTTAAACTTTTGGCATATTCTTCTTTTGCCGCTAAATAATTTTTTTGGTTATAGTAAATATAAGCGACATCGGCTATGCCCAGGCTATAATCCTTTTTTACTTCGGGGTATTTTATGTAATATGAACGATAAATGCCTTCAATATACGCTGCATCATGTGCTTGCATGGTATATGAAAAGTTATCAATGGTAAAACTTTTAAGATAAAGGCTTAAGTATCGCCTAACCTTATTCCAGGCGGTGAATCCTGATTTATACTCCTCTATTACAAGCTTATAATAAGTAAGTTTATCTCTTGTCTGGTCTTTTTTGGTTCTTTTTGAATCGTTAAGAGTAAGTTGAGGTTCTTTATTATATATCATGTCCAGGTAAGCCAGGTCAAGGCTTCTTTTTATATCATCAGAAAGTTGTTTATATACAACATTCTGATACTTGATATGCTCGTAACGTATTTTTAGCGCTTTTAGGTACCTTTTTAAGGTATCAGTAAAAGCTTGATTATCCGGATACTCGTTAACATAGGGCAATGTCTTCAGTTCTTTTTCCAGTATTTGTACTTTATTCGTAAAACTTGGCCCATCTTCATTAGGAATGAAAGTTACAGGATTAAGACCTATAGCTAAGTAATCATAACGATCAAAAAGTTCCAACTGGTTCTTTTTAAACAGGATATCCGGTTTGGATGCTGACCATATCATTACTTCGCCCGATGTGGATTTGGTAATTACATTACTTGTGTCGTTGGTAAATTGTACATGATCAACATCATCGCGGTGTCCGCGCAATACCGCCTTAATATTGCCTTCAAAATCCCAAACGATGGCTGTTTTATCTTTGCTGCCTGATATGATACGTTTCCCATTGTTTGTCGAAATGGCAATACTTGTAACTTCATCACGATGGCCGGAAAGGAGCTTATAGGGATAATAATTATAAGCAAAATTATTTATTATTGTCAGTGAGTCGGATGTCTTACTTTTTTTCAGTTGTGTGTAAGCATCTTGTGTTTTCCAAACGTGTATCTTGCCATCGTGGTCGCCGTCCACTAAATATTTATCATCGATGCTGATGTCGATAGCGGATATAACTGAATTTCCAGCCCCCCCAAAGTATCCGATGATAGGCATTCCGTCTTTTCTCTTTACATCGTATACCAGGGTTTGTCCGCCCCAGTAGCCTACCATAACCATTTTGCTATCATGTGTAAACGCCACGCTCATAATATCCTTACAGCCTTCACGGGGGCTCGTGATGATCGAATCTTTAAAAGGAGCGCTATAAATCACACCATCTAAAAAAAAAGCCTTACCATCATCAGCAAATGCTGCCCGATAAGGCAATGAAGTTTCACGATATTGAAATGTAGCTATGGTTTTTTGGTCAATATTTTTTAGGGTGATGGAATAGTAATCTGCCTTGGGCATCGCTTGCATATAATAAATTTTGTCGCCCACATTTCGTACCGCTAATACAACCTCAAAGTTAATTTTTTGAATAGCTTGACTTGTATTGGTTATTGAATTAGCTTGGTTAAAGGCGTAATGGCTTATCTCATCCTGAGAAAACAAATAGCAGTTATACGCGTCAGCGGTTACAAATTCATAATCGTTGTCAATTAATCTTTTTGATACAAAGTAAGGCCGTTTTATAAAGAAATCTTTCAGGAATTTTTTAACGGAGTTTTCATTTGAATCCACTTTATCTGCCTGTTTAGCAAGATAATAACTCAATGTAGGATTTTGAAATTCTAATGTTTTGGCAGGATAAAAATAGACATTACGAATAGAATCCCTTATTTTATTAGATATTTCTTTTTTCTTATTATCCAATTCTTTTGTCTGCATTGCTAACTGTAGATTCTTCATTGTCCGCTTATAATTTATCCTCATACCTATAATTGCCGAAACTATTGATAGGAGTGTTATAGCTAAATATATCGAGTTTTTTAAGCGTTTATTTTTTGTTTCAAGTTGCTTTTTTTTCTTTTCATGCAATCGTCTCTCTTTTTCATACGCTATTTGTGCGATCAGAGCCGGATGAGCTAATTCCACATATGCATTGCCCTCTTGATCTGCACTATAACTCAGAAAATCGACCGTATCTAAAATTTTAATTAATTCTTCAAGTTCCTGAGGAACTTTATTTAATTTAATTTTTGAAACATCGTTTTCCGCAGTAGTCAAATCGTTTTCAAGAAACCCATAAAACTTTTCGAGCAAATCTTGCTGAATATTCGAATCACTTTTTATTTTTTGAAGAACTGTGGAATAAAGATTTTTATATTTTTCTGTGATTTCATTTTTTTTTATCTCCTTAACATCATCTAAAAATGGCTGCCGGAGTCTGTCGTGAGTTATTTGATAATAGTTTACACCACCATCATTTTGTTCCCGGACCAAACCGATTTTTCGGCTTCTAAGTTCCTGAAGTATTTGTTTTTGAAAATCGTCAAAAGATTGCGCCGAAACTTTTACCCGGATGCTATCTTTTATCAACTCCATTATTATCTCTCTTTTTGCGGTTATAAACTTAGCTTCGTGCCACTTTTTTTTCTTTCTAAATACTTGCTCTACCCTTAACCAGCATTCCGCATAAAACTGGTTGACAATATCTTTGAAGTCTGGCAAATTATCTATATTGATTTCTATTGGATTATCGACTCCTGCGGCTTTCGATTTGTTATCAAGGCTAATGACGTTATTTTCGATACCAGCACAAACAATTTGCATTTCAAGCGGGTCGATCAAATATTCTTTTTCCTCCTCTTCGAATATTTTCTCGGCATTTTTAGGCTTCAATTCACGCAATATTTTCTCTAAAGCCTCATCGGTATAAGTAAACTGGGGCGACTCAAATTCACCTTCAGCTAATGCCGGTTCTACAATAGCCTGTTTTGCTCCTATGGAACTGATTTTGTTGAGATGGTAATCATTGGCAACAATAGTTGGGAAATAGTATTTCAGTAAAGTCAGCACCCCGAGTTTATCTTCCCTAACAACAAAAACCATCTTCAATTTAGATTTCTTTTCTATCAAATGCTCAAACGCTGCTTCATTTTCTAAACCTTGCTCATTTTTATAGTATTCCTGTGGCGCATCTGAATTAATGACATCCATAAGCTCCCTTCCCAAATAATTGATCTGTGGTTTGGAGTAGGATTCCAAAAGTTCAAATTGATCAAAAATTAGCAGTAACTCGCAGTTGTTGGCCTGAAACAGCTTTTCCCAATACCATAAATCGTTCTCTTTCTGTTTTAAAAAAGCTAACTTATCCGGAGAATCAAGTTTTTGGGCATTTTTTTTAATTTCGTCTATAATGTAACTAACGATGATCTCTTTAGGATCTTTAGACTCGTTTCCACGGGCAAACTGCTCAAAATTTATTAGGATTGGAAAATAGATATCTTTCCCGTACCGGGTTTGTGTAAGTATGGATGTGTTGATTATTGAACTTTTTCCACTTCCCGATTCGGCGTGAATAGCCAAGGTTCTGTATAAGTTAATCTTCATCAACAATTCCCGGGTTTCGGATTCCCTGCCCTTAAATAAGTCTTTCTGTTCTTCTTCAAACGGACTAACTCCGGGATATCTTCTCATGTCAATTTATAATTTTTGGTATACGGCGTTAATAAAACTATCCAGTTCGGCTTTGGTGGACTGGTCGAAGCTGTCTACGGGAGGAACTGTAACATCCGTTGAGCCGTCGGTATTACCAGGATTTATGTTTTTATTGATGGTATCGGTCACATCTTTTATAAAGCGATTGATAAATTGGTAAATATCAAGGTATACAGTGTAATCTTTCTTTATAATTTCTTTTTCAACTATATCAACATTTATTTTATCAAGAATGGTAAAAATGGAGGTTGACACCTCCCGCCAATATTGTTGATATTGCCACCTGCCGAAATCACTTAATTTTTTTTTAAATTCTTTAAGGGGTATGCCGTCAGCTAAAACAACATTAAAAACATTGGCATTTTGTTTGTTCTTATCAATACGTAAGGCTTCATCCATGCAATATTTAGATTTTAAATATTTATCGCTGATAACTCTTAATACAGCCTTTCCATTTCCAATTCGCGACATGAAGGTATCTATACTGTCGCCAAGTGTCATCACTTTTTTATCCCTAAAAACTTTAACACCTTTTGCTAAAAATCCGGCTTCCAGGTAATTAACCACTGCTTCTCTTGAATAATTTTTAAAAACCGGATCCTGGGTGTCGACAACCGGTAGTTGCTGATACCAATTCTCCACTTTTTGGGGGTCTATCGTAGCTTGGCTATCGTGTTCGATTAGCTGACTATAAATTTCAGCTTTTGTAGGCAGGCCGGTCACGCTTTTACCAAATGGCTTTACAATTTCGGTGATCAGTACCAGCTTTTCAGCGTTATCCAACTTTGAATCCAATACCTTTAGTAAATTATCACTTATAGCAGTTGAGCCATCATCCCAGGCATACGATATGTATATCTCTTTTTGTATCTGAGGTGCAGGCAGCCTTAAAAGAGCCCCGTTTAGGGGATGGGCCTCACAGGCTTTGACCAGGTTTTCCATTATTTGCAAAGGAGAATCATCCACAAATTCAATATTGAATTTTTCAGGCAGTACCTTTCGAATTATAGCGTCCTGGTTAAATTGGTAATTGGAATTATAACCATTGCCGGGGTTTTCACCGTCACCTAATTCTAATCTTTCACATAGCAGTTGATATTGCCACGACTCGAAATCAAACCCTAAAAAGATGAGATAGTTGGAATCTTTAATGAAATTGTTGATCGATTCTGGGATGCTCACTTTTTGCATCAAATTGGAAATGGATTTGTAAAAGGCGGAATGATTGGTTATGATAGTTTTCCCATTTGAAATATCTCCGAATATGTTATAAATAAAAGGTTTATCCCGGTTTGGAGTTTCGATGGGCTCCTTACGATATTGGGTCGACTCTTCTGCAGTTGTTTTCCTATAATCAGAATCGAAGAGTTTGGCCTGTCCGGGCACTTGTAATAGTTCAAAAAGCTTGTTAAGTGTTCTGTCTGGTCCGGCATTAACGATAAGCGGAAATTTAATTTTTGCAATTAATTCATATAAGCTTTTGTCCCCAACATTTTCATAAAAATCCTGATAGGTTTCTATAAGTTTTGTCCTGGTGTCTTTATCGGATGATTTATACAAAAAAATATTTTCCCTAACACAATATTTCACTTTCAAGTCTTTCGCCTTTTCAGCAAAATATGTTCGATAACTTCGGCCTTGCTGGTCAATGTTTAGTTCAGGACCAAGAAATAAAGTAACCAGTGCCTCATTAGTGGCCAGGTTTTTAACAATGTTATTGTAAACCATTAGCTTTATCTGTTTATTAAACAGGAATATTAATGTTTTGAATATAAAAATGACTGTAAGCAGGCTTAACCTGTTGGGTAGTCAATGAATAACTTTTTTTAAATAAAAGGATTTCTGATAAGCGATACGTCTTTCAGTTTTTTACTAACTCTCCCCGAGAAGTCGTAATTTTTGGGATGCAAATAGTTTAGGTTTATTGTGTGCATATGATATGATAAAGGTCTGATATAAAGATATATAAAAAATAAAACAAACAAACAAACAAAAAAAAAAATTATCGGGCAGCCGAAAATTAAAAATAATGATATATAGTCATATTTGATGGGCGCTTACCCCCGCTCTCCGAAGTGTTCCGCTGTTCGAATGTCTCTGATTTCGAACTACTATGCCTGTAGTTTGCAAAACCCATATGTATTGCAAAAATAGCGCACAGCACAAGTAGTCTGTAGACTACTTTACATATTGGTTCGAAGTCGGAGACATTCGAACAGCGTTTTTTTTTGCAATAGGGATAG
>NZ_JBFUKX010000073.1:0-20102 GCF_056400605.1 Mucilaginibacter sp. P5_A4
ATAATAAGCAGTACATGATGGTGATTTTTAATTTGATAAAAAGCTAAAAAACGAAACCTTTTAACCGCCACAATTTATGAATTATAGAAAGTACCGGTACAGTTTTATCCTTTCACTTTGCGGTACTTTTGCCTTATCCCCTGTGTGTTTGGCTCAAAAAAAGTCAGCAACGATGAAAAGCGGAAACAAGGTTATTTTTTTTGATGATTTTACAGGCAATAAACTTGATCGTAATAAATGGAACGTTGAGGTAACGGGCATGCATGTTAACAATGAACTACAGGCATACGTGGATACCACTTCTACCATATTTATAGTTAGCGGGGTAGCTGCAGAAGGCGCTAAAAACGGAGCCCTGGTATTGCGCCCGCAATCGCTGCCGGGTTTTAAAACAAAGGATGGACAGGATTTTGATTTTATCTCGGGCAGAATAAATACCCGGAATAAATTTGATTTTATGTATGGCACCGCCGAAGCAAGAATTAAATTGACTGCAGGAGCAGGCCTTTGGCCTGCCTGGTGGATATTGGGCAATGGTATGTGGCCCGAAACCGGGGAAATAGATGTGATGGAATATGTGGGTGAAAAAGATTGGGCAAGTGCGGCAGTACACGGCCCTGGTTACAGCGGCGAAACCCCCTTTGTGAACCGGCAATATTTTGATAAAGGCAATGATGTTACTCACTGGCACGTTTATGCTGTTGACTGGACACCCGATAATCTTGATTTTAAATATGATGGTAAGCTAATGTTCAGGGTAAACAGGCATATGGCCGAGCACTATGGCAAATGGGTTTATAATAACAAAAAATACCTTATTTTAAATTATGCCTTAGGTGGTGCTTACCCAGTAAAAATTAACGGGGTAGCAACCCCTTATAACGGAATGCCTGCTGCTACTGTAGCGCTTATTAAAAAAAAACAGGTAAAAATGTTGGTGGATTGGGTAAGGGTTACTCAAAAAAAATGATTGTTCGTTTTAAAAAAGTGTTGTATATTTAAGATGTTGAATAGAAATGCAAAACGGACATTCTGAAAGTTATTTAAATGAAATGTAACCCATCAGTGGTCCTAATGTTAAAGAAAAGAGGATGTTAGCAAAATTATTAGACGCCTCTTTTTATACCGCTTGATATTCATCAGCATCCAAATAAAAAAAAAGAACAATTTAAGTTAATAATGTTAGTTTACAAACAAACCATTTTAATTGTTTTGTGTATATAGAGGGATATTTGACTTTCTTATAAGAATTTTAAGGCCTTATATCGTAGGTTGTAATTAACTTATTCTTTTGAAAGGGTTGTTTCAACTTACCTGTTATCAAAAACACTTAAAACTAAAAGGTACTAAGGTTAGATGAAAATTCGTTTACTTCTGTTTGTTTTTTTATTTATTATATCTCTGCATGGTTATGGCCAATCATGTTCATTAAGTGTAAGCATTTCATCTTCAGAACCTGGAATTTGTTCGGGTAACACTGTTGCCTTAACTGCTACTCCTGCAGGCGGATCGGGTTCATACAGTTATGCCTGGAGCACGGGCGAAACTACTAACCCGATATACGTTAATAAAGCAGCCCGATATACCGTTATGGTTATTGATAAAGCTTCGGGGTGCAGCGCTAACAGTGACATCACTATTGCTATAAAACCAACCCCCGACAAGCCTACAGTTACCGGAGGAGGTACGGTTTGCCAGGGCACCCGTGCCCACCTCGTTGTGACTTCACCGGCAGGTTCATCATATCAATGGTATACCCAACAAACCGGAGGTACTTCAATTCATACAGGCGCAAGTTATGATACAGACCCAATTATGGGTGCTACTATATTTTTTGTAGAAGCAACCGCCGGGGGGTGTACAAGTTTGAGAACCGCTGTTGGGTTAAATGTTACAAGCAGGCCGGTAGCACATTCTTTGCAGGCATGTTATGGCAGCCCGGTTACATTAACAGTAAGTGGTGGCGACAACTATAAATGGTACACTTCACCCACAGCAACGAATGTGATAAACAGGGGGCCCGATCTTTTTATTTCTTCATTACAACAAACGGTCACTTATTATGTTGAATCAACTGTAAATGGCTGTACCAGCGCACGTACACCTATAGTTGCTAAATTAGCCGCTGCACCAGACGCTCCGGTAGTTACTAACAGCAGCCTTACAGTATGCTCAGGATCTGTAATTACTTTACATGCAAGTGCACCGGCGGGGATTATTGATTGGTACAATACCCCTTCGGGCGGTACGCCTTTGATATCGAGTCCTGATTATACAACTCAATCGCTTACAGCCAATACTACATTTTATGTGCAGGTTACTTTAGATGGTTGTGTAAGTAGCCGTATTCCGGTTACTGTAAAAGTAAACCCCAATCCCCCTACGCCAGCACAACAAACGGTAAACGCCTGCTATAATAGCAGTGCGCATCTTACCGCCAGCTCAACTCCCGGAACCTATCTATGGTATGCCGATGCAAATGGCAGGCACCTGTTAAAAGAAGGAAGTACTTATGATACGCCGCCGTTGACCCACGATGCTACCTATTACATAATGGCAGTTAGCGCTGGTTGTAACAGCGGGCTTAGTCCTGTGAACGTTGTGGTAACTTCGCCGGTTTCGGTTCCAACCGTATTAACCCCGTCAATCAGTTGTTATGGCACTTCTGTTACGCTTACTGCTACCGCTCCCGGGGGTACTTACCAATGGTTTAAAACCGCTACAGATACCGATGCGTTGCCAACAACCGAGAATGGCAAATTTACTACCCCTGTATTAACAGCTACAACCACTTATTATGTGCAAACCACAATAGAAGGGTGTACCAGTAGCAGAACACCAGTGGAGGTTGCTGTTTTGCCACAAATAGCCGCACCCACCACTCAGGACTCGACTGTTTGCGCCGGTAATTCAACAACGCTGACAGCAACAGGTGCAAACGGCGATTATACCTGGTATGATGCAGGCGGAAATCTTGTAAATGCCGGTAGGGTATTTGTAACACCTCCCATAACGGCTAACACCAGTTACTATGTACAAGTAACTGTAAATGGCTGTACAAGCCCGCGTACCGAAGCAAGGGTTACTGTTAATGCTTTGCCACAAGAACCAACTACAGGGCCCGATCCTACGATTTGCTCCGGTGATAAGGCAACCCTTTCTGCAAATGTACCGGCCGGACAAACCATTAACTGGTATGATGTAGCAACAGGCGGCTCGCCAATTCATACAGGAAATACTTTTGTCACACCAGCTTTAAATAACGATAAAACATATTATGTTGAAAATGTATCGGGTACATGTAGCAGTTCACGTGTGCCTGTCAACGTAAAGGTTAAAACAACAAGTACAACCTTTCGGTATCCGTCGGGTACTGTAGCAACCACAAGCGCCGACCCTACACCAACCATCTTTAATCCTTCGGGAGGCGGTACTTTTACGGCTCAACCAGCAGGTATTGTATTTATAGACAACAGTACTGGCCAAATTGATGTTAGTGCCAGTGCGCAGGGTAAGTATAACGTTATATTTACCGGCAGTGGCACCTGCTCCGGTACTTATACAAGTACTATTACAATTATAGATTCCCCATTACCCAGTTTTGTATATGATACGCCTGTTTGCAACGATGGATCAAACCCGTTACCAAAATTTGGACCAGGCGCAAGTGCCGGCGTTTTTAGTGCTCCATCGGGCCTGGTGTTTATAGATGTAAATACAGGCGAAATAGACATTGCAAATAGTATCCCCGGAACTTATACCGTTAAAAATACTATCCCGGCGAGTGGTAATTTCGAAGGAATATCGTCGTCAGCGCCAATAACTATTGCTAAACAAGTTGAAATAAGCGCCGGAGCTAACCAGGTTGCCGCCGTAAATACCCCTGTTACTTTGGCGGGTAGTGTAAGCGGTGCCACGGGAACATGGTCTGGCGGTACAAACAAATTCTCAAATGTGAATGATCCGCACGCTGTATATACGCCGGGTACGGGCGAAAACATTGCTAAGCTTACGTTTTTATCAAGTGATCCGGCAGGCCCTTGTACGCCGAAATCCGCCTCGGTAACTATCACATTTAAAACCGCACCTCCGGCGCCAACCGTTAGGCCGATTCAAACTTGTACCGGAAGCAGCACCACTTTAACGGCTACTGCTCCGGGCGGTAATTATAATTGGTATAAAGATGCTAACGGCGGGACCCCGCTTCATTCGGGCCCGAGTTTTACTACGCCCACGCTTACGGCAACCACAACCTATTATGTTGCAACAACATTAAATGGATTAACCAGTTCGCGAACTCCTGCAACTGTAACCATTTATGATACGCCAGCAGCACCTACTGTAGCTGCAGATACCGTTACTATATGCAGTGGTAATAAAGCCACATTGGTAGCCAGTGGTTCAACCGGCACCTATCAATGGTTTAATGAAAGCGGCCAGCAGATAAGGGCAGGCAGCACTTTAATAACATCATCATTAACCACCAGTGCTTTTTTTAATGTGCGGGGTGTGATAGGGCAGTGTGCAAGCGCTATGAAAAAGGTGTTTGTACAGGTTAACCAAATCCCTTATATCACCAGTTCTTCAACTGATTTGGTTTGCAGCGGCAATCCATTAAATTACACCATTACTGCAAATAATGCTGCAGCTACTTTTTTATGGAAACGTGCAGCTGTACCTGGCATTAGTAATTCGTCAAAATCCGGGCAAACTTCGGCGGTTATTACCGATACATTAATAAATACAACACCCCGGGCTATAGATGTAACCTATGTAATTACACCAATGAATGGCACTTGCTCCGGCACGTCTATTAATTATGTAGTTACGGTTTATCCAACACCTGTTGTTACCAGTTCTAAAACAGATACAATCTGTTATGGTACTTCAACCAATTATGGGATAAAATTTAATACTCCTGCAACAACATTTACCTGGGGCAGGGCAGCAGTATCCGGTGTAAGTAACGCTGCTGTATCCGGTCAGGCTGCTGATACTATACGGGAGGTTTTATTTAATACATCTAGCGCGCCCGTTGAGGTTGTTTACACCATTAATTATAAAACAAATGATTGCGATGGAATACCATTTAACAGATTGGTTACTGTAAACCCACAAATTAATATAACCAGTGATACTTTATCATCAGCCTGCAGTAAAACGCCGCAGGATTACACCATAACATCCAATATAGGCACAGCTACTTTTACCTGGCAGCGTAATGCCGTAGCAGGTATCAGCAATCCTGCGGTTACAAAAACAGGAGCTTTGATAGATGAGACATTGATTAATACTACAAATGGAGCTGTTAAGGTTACTTACATCATAACGCCGGCAGCTTACGGTTGCGCGGGCTTACCTTTTACACATATAGTAACTGTTAATCCCAAGCCGAACCTACCCGTGGCCAACAGCAATTCGCCTGTTTGTGTGGGGAATACCATACAGTTAAATACACCTTCAATAGCCGGGGCTATATACATGTGGACAGGCCCAAACGGATTTTCATCAACATCACAAAAACCTGAAATTCCTGCGACAGAGGCAGCAGCAGGCGTTTATAATTTATTTGTTACGATAGCCGGCTGTACAAGTGATGCCAGCCCTGTTACTGTACAGGTAAATCAGCCACCGGTAGCAAAGGCAAATGGACCGGATATTGCTTGTACCACTGTACAATCTATAGCACTTACGGGATCGGTTTCAGGGGGAACTACAACAGGAGTTTGGTCATCAAGCAACCCTTTAGGTAAATTTTTGCCATCGCCTAACACAGTTGGTAGCGTGCAATACATTCCAACGGATGACGAAAAAGTCGAAGGATCTGTTACCATTACTTTATCATCTACAAGTACAGATGATTGTACTATAAGTACTTCATCAATAGTTATAAAGTACGGGCAAGAGCCCGGGGCCGATGCAGGACCTCAAAACATGAATGTTTGTTCGCAGGATACCCGCATACCATTGACGGGTAAAGTGCTTGTACCGGGAGGTACCGGTTTCTGGACAACTGCGGGCGATGGCACATTTGAATCTGTAAACCAACCCAATGCCGTTTATTTACCAGGTGATAATGATAAAAAAAGTGGCTCTGTAGTTTTAAAGTTCAATGTAAATAATGCCGGCCTGTGTTATACTCCATTTGATTCCGTTAAAATAACATTCTTTGCCCCGCCGGTACTTACTACAGAACATAGAAGATATGTTTTGAAGGATAAGCTTATCACTTTACATCCAACGGTAAGTGATGAAACTGTTACTTATCTATGGACGCCAAATATTGGCATAAGCGATGTGCATGTTAAAGATCCGGTTATAACGGGAGACGTAGACCGTACCTACACCCTTGTAGTAACCGATAGTTTAGGATGTACCGCGTCGGATACTACGCATATAGTAGTATCGCCGCGTTTATTTGTAAACAACGCTTTTTCTCCTAACGGAGATGGAAAGAACGATACCTGGGAAATAACCGGCCTGGTGGCTTTTGAGAATTCAACGGTTGATGTATACAACAGGTACGGCACCCAAATATTTCATTCAAAAGGCTATGGGGTTCCGTGGGATGGCAATTCTAACGGGCAGCCGGTACCAGCCGGAGTATATTATTTTATTGTTGATACCAAGGTAAGCAACCAAAGATTTACAGGTTATGTAACTATTTTGAGATAGCTATTACATAAAAGCTAAAAGCAGAATGCATTAATCTAATGCTTTGCTTATTAATCACATAATTTGATTTATGTGACATGATTTAATAGATTTAATATAATCATTGGTGATAAGTAAGATAGGTACTTAATACCGGCGCTTAATAATACCTTTTGCTTAATGCTAACCCAATATACTCAGGAGATCTGTTTTTGATAGCGATTGAAGGAATGCCGAACCGGTGTTTACCAGGTTATCTGCTAAACTTCTTTTGAATTCCTGCATCTGCATAATTTTTTCTTCAACGGTATCCGGGCAGATCATCCTTACAGCAACCACATTTTTATTTTGCCCTATGCGGTGCGAACGGTCTATGGCCTGGTTCTCAACGGCGGGGTTCCACCATGGGTCAACTATGTAAACATAATCTGCTTCGGTTAAATTTAAACCGGTGCCGCCCGCTTTCATGCTGATAAGGAATACGCTTATTGCCGGGTTATTTTGAAATTCGTTTACTACAGCTTCGCGGTTACGGGTGCTGCCTGTAAGCCAGCTGAAGCCAATTTGGCGGGCTATTAATTCTTTTTTGATCAACTCAAGCATCGAAACAAATTGCGAGAACACCAGTATTTTATGCCGGGGTATTTTGCTTTCAATCTGCTCCATCAGCATATCTATTTTTGCCGATTCATTTCCGGGTGGCTTTTCACCGGTAATTAACAATGGCGAATCGCATACCTGCCGTAATTTTGTTAGCCCCTTGAGCACGTTCATCGGCGTTTTCCTTAATTCATCGCTTGTTGTGGCCGATATAAACTCCCGGAACTCCTTTTCATAGGCATCATAAATTTTGCGCTGTTGCTCCTTCATTTCGCAATACAATACCATTTCGGTTTTTTCGGGCAGTTCGGCGGCTACCTGCTGCTTGGTGCGTCTTAAAACAAAGGGTTTTATTTTGTTTTGAAGTTCTGTAGCCCGTTTGTAGTTTTTAAATTTATCAATAGGCACGGCATAAATATCTTTAAAATACTGTTTGGTTCCCAATAGGCCGGGGCACGCAAAAGAAAGCTGCCCATAAATATCAAAAGTATTGTTTTCGATTGGTGTACCCGTGATGGTAATTCTGTTACGCGATTTCAGCAAACGTGCGGCTTTATAACGTTGCGAATCCGGATTTTTGATTTGCTGCGATTCGTCAAGGAAAATATAATTGAACTGGTAGTTTTTTAAAAAGCTGATATCGGCAAGCAGGGTGCCATATGATGTAAGGATAATTTCATACTGGTTAAAGTCGCTGATACTTTTTATCCTGTCGGCCCCATAAATGGTATGGATCCTGATGGATGGCGCAAACTTTTGCACCTCGGCCTGCCAGTTAAAAATAAGCGACGTAGGTACTACCAGCAGGTTAGTATTGTGATTTGCTTTTTTTCGCTGCGATAGTACAAAAGCGATGATTTGCATGGTTTTACCCAGGCCCATATCATCAGCCAGGCATCCGCCAAAGTTAAAATCATCTAAAAAGTTAAGCCAGTTTAATCCCTGTTTTTGATAGGGGCGAAGGGTAGCATGTAACTCCGGCGGAACTTCAATATCGGTTATCGCATCAAAATCAGATAGTTTTTCGCGATATGTTCTTAGTTCGGTCTTAACTTCCTCGTCCATTAGCTGCTCGTCAAATAGTTCGGCAATGGCCGTGTAATTGATCTTATGGATACTTAGTATATCTTCATCCGTTATTTCGCCGGCATTAAAATATTTAGTAAACTTTTCTATCCATTCCAATGGTAATATGCCCAAAGTACCATCATCCAGCTGTACGTATTTGCTTTTGTTACGTACTGCTTTGTGAACCCGCTTTAAAGTGGTTTTTTTATTGCCGAACCTAATGCCTATTTCGGTATTGAACCAGTTGATGCCGCTTAGTACCCTTATGGTAATATTTACTTTGTTTGGGTTAAGTTTATTTCCTTCCAGTTCGTTAAAACCTAAAACTGTAATACCATGCTTTTTCCAATCTTCAAATACATTTAAAAACCAATATTCCTGCAAAAAATGTCTTTTATGCAGGTAAAAATAATGCAGGTCATTATCCACTTGTTCGGCAAAGTAGGGGTGTTGTTTAATAAGCAGGGCGGTCAGCTCAATTTCGGCTTCATCGTTCCGCTTTACAATAAATTCGTTGCCTTTATGGTCAACCCCGTGAATCGTCCGTTTTGTACGTACCGGTATTTCGGCCTCGCCATAGCGCATTACGGGGATGATCATTACATGGCTGCCAAAATCCGACAGGTAAATAATCTTTTCGGTTTCGCTGGTAAATCCTTGCTGTTTTAACTGAACAGTAGTAGCCGGTTTAATATGCTGGTAAGCAATGTTTATCCTGTCTTCGAGTTTGGTTAACAGGTGTGTTTTAAACTCTTTATATTTAGAATGATGGATAAGCAGGCTTTCGGGGCGTTTTCGCATCAGGTCGATAATGCCTAATAGTTGCATATTATCGGCAAGGTAAAGTGTATCGTTAACCAAAATAAAATAGGTAAACTTAATACTGAGGTCTTTTAGCTGATGTAAAACGTCATTAATTTTAAGCTGCCCCGAGAATTCATAAAATGGCCCCCGGGGATTGATGTTAAGATTAATATCATGTGGAAGTAAACCCACTTTTACCGGGGCTACCGAAGCTGCTGTAATATTATCAGATATCTCGCTGTTATGATAATAAAAATCATACTTCAATGGATTTTTAACAATGGCCCGCAAAGCTAAAATATCTGCTGCCGACCTTTTATTGTTGACGTGATTTTGAAACTTATTAACTCCCGTAAAAAACTTTAACTGCTCATGGTCCTCGGTTTCCCAGATGTGATCTAAAGGGTTTACCGGTTTTAATGGATTCTTTATTTTGCCATCTTTAGTAGTTTGGGCGTGATAAAGCTCAATAAAAAGGTACTTGTAATACTTATGCTGTTTTAAAACAACACAAACAGTGTGGCCGGTATCATCTGCTGATTGCTGATGAGCGGTAATTTCGGGCGCCAGCACCATTTGACTGTATGACGCTAAACTTTCTTTGGTAACAGGGATAAGCGAAGCTAATTTGGGGCGGATTTCGGCTTTTTTGTCCTCATAACTAACCGTAAAGAATGCATCAAGATCGGTTTCATTTTCAAGGCCGTAATCGTGTGCTGCTTTTCTGAGTTTATCATCTCTTAAATGTGCATCGTAAAAAATACGCAGTTCGCTTTTTTTAATAATGGTGGTGAGCACCAAAGCCTGATGCTCACAAAGTTTATGATAAGGGAAGTTGCAGCCGCAGGTAAGTAACAACTGGTTATTTTGCTGAATTAAGGTTACTGCAGGAAAGTTAGCTGCATTATACTCATGGCCAAATGTGCCCTGGTTTATTTCAATTAATTGTGGAATGATATGTTTGTAACCAGTGGGATGGTTATCAAATCCGGCTTCAGATCTTTGGAGTATTATAGTTTCGGTAATAGCTGCAAAAGATATATCATCTATAATGTAGGTATGTCCCTCAAATTCATCTTGCTGTATATCCGTTGCTGTATTCACTAAGTTTCCCTTGCTGCTGTATGTGGTAAATATCCTAAGAAATGGGGACACTTACGAAACAGAATGAGATTTATTGCCAGTTACAGCATTGTTTTTGGTGTTTTGAGAGTGATGAAAAAAGGGACAGCCAGGGCTTGCCGAAGAACAAAAGGCATCATGTTTAGCCAATCGTCCTGTATTATAATTCAAAAAAAGCAGAAATCACATGCCGGTACATCATTTTTAGCTGCTTAATATTTCGTTTAAAAAACCTTTTGGTTAATTATTATGCAAATATGTAAATGATGATTGAGCTATTTTACATCTTTTTGTGTAAAAAACCGGTGCTGTTTACAATTTGGGCTTCAATCGTTGTATACCATAGGGTATTGGAAATCAATTAAATAAATTTGTTTAGCAATAAATATTTATTGATTATTTACCATCAAAATACCAAAGTTATGTGTGGAATTGTAGGTTATATCGGATTTCGTGACGCGTGGCCAATTGTAATAAAAGGCCTTAAAAGATTAGAATACCGTGGTTATGATAGCGCTGGAATTGCGATTATCAACCAGGAGGGTTTTAACGTTTATAAAAAGGTTGGCAAAGTATCATACCTTGAAAACTTTGCGGAGACCCAGGATACAAGCGGATTAATTGCTATAGGCCATACCCGGTGGGCTACGCATGGTGTACCATCTGATCTTAATTCGCATCCTCATGCATCAAATGACAACCGGTTACACATTATTCATAATGGCATCATTGAAAACTATTCAACACTGAAAGAAGAGTTGATAAACCGGGGGCATAAATTCAGGAGTGAAACAGATACGGAGGTTTTAATACATTTAGTAGAAGAAATACAAAATATTGAACAAACAGATTTGTTGGAAGCCGTTCGCCTGGCTTTAAATACTGTTATTGGCGCATATGCCATAGTTATATTAGACAGGGAAAATCCGGGCCAATTGATAGCTGCCCGAAAAGGAAGCCCGCTGGTTATTGGCGTTGGTGAGGGTGAATACTTTATAGCCTCGGACGCAACACCTATTGTAGAATACACGAAGAATGTTATCTACTTAAAAGACAATGAAATAGCGCTGGTTAAACGTGAAGGGCTTTTAGTTAAACGGTTGGACAATGTGATTCAAACGCCGCTTATACAAGAACTGGAGATGAAACTTGAATCGCTTGAAAAAGGTGGTTTTGAGCATTTTATGCTAAAGGAAATATTTGAACAGCCACGTTCAATAAAAGATTGTATGCGCGGGCGCATTATTCCGAAAATGGGTAAAGTTGCGTTAGGTGGGGTTAAAGAATATGCCGATAAACTAAAAAATGCCGAACGGATAATAATTATAGCCTGCGGTACATCCTGGCATGCCGGTTTAGCGGGCGAATATTTAATTGAGGAATACGGGCGTGTTTCTGTAGAGGTTGAATATGCTTCAGAGTTTAGGTATCGTAACCCCATTATCAATGAAAAGGACATAGTAATTGCCATATCCCAATCTGGCGAAACAGCAGATACGATGGCTGCGATTGAAATTGCTAAGGAAAGGGGCGCAACAATTTTAGGTATCTGTAATGTTGTTGGGGCTTCAATTCCAAGAATTACCCATGCGGGCGTTTACACCCATGCGGGGCCGGAGATTGGCGTAGCTTCAACAAAGGCGTTTACCGCGCAAGTTACTGTTTTAACATTATTGGCCTTATATATCGCGCAGCAAAAAGGCACTATCACATCATCAAAACTAACGCGTTTATTAACCGAACTTGAAACCATCCCGGATAAGGTACAATCGCTTTTATCGGATAATGATTTGATAAAAAGTATTGCATCCAAAATTAAAGATGCGACTAACTGTCTTTTCCTGGGTCGCGGCAGCGGTTTCCCGGTAGCCCTGGAGGGTGCGTTAAAATTAAAGGAAATTTCATACATTCATGCAGAAGGGTATCCCGCAGCAGAAATGAAACATGGGCCGATTGCTTTAATTGATGCAGAAATGCCGGTTGTATTTATAGCTACTAAAAACTCGTCATATGACAAGGTTATAAGCAATATACAGGAGGTTAAGGCCCGGAAAGGAATAGTGATAGCAATAGTTACACAGGGAGATACTAAAGTAAGAGAAATGGCAGATCACTGCATAGAGATACCCGATGCTGACGAGGCCTTTTTGCCGCTTTTAGCAACTATTCCATTACAGCTGCTTGCTTACCATATAGCTGTAATGCGGGGATGTAATGTTGACCAGCCGCGTAATCTTGCAAAATCAGTAACCGTTGAATAAAATACCCTGGTAATTATAAATCATAAAAAACCAATTATCTCTATTATATTCAATTAAATGAAGCAGGTGTAAGCCTGCTTTTTTTATGTTTTAATATTTCTTAATCCTGGCCATAAGGTGTTTTCTTCTTTTGTATATTGATGTTTTTTGGCTTGTAAACATTTCCTCCGCCTTTCAGTGTTCACTACCTGGATATGCGCAAAATTCTGCCTGTTTTATTAAGGCATGTATTGATCTTATCCTCACTACCAGATCTCATTTATCCAAATTATCCGCGTAATTTTTGCAAAAAAAAGAAGATGATTGAGATGCAGATTTYGGGTTTTCATTAACGTCTTTTTAACAGTTATGAACATGTTTTACATGCTTTTTTACAGGGTTTGTAAATCATGAYATAGGCAACTTTACACTTTATGTGAAGTGAATACAGTCCCTTTACAATTTAAATTCAATCGTGGAAAACGCTATCCTGTTGAAGTTCAAATAGATAAATTTGATATATGAAACAGTCAAAAAATACAATCTGTTATTTTAAACCAATGAGGAAGAGCGTAATTTTAAGTGGTTGTGTTATATCATTAATGTTAATCACAAGCTGCGCAGCCAAGCGCGATCTGGTATATTTTAGCAACCTGGCAAATGCCACCGTTGTTAATAATCCACAAACTGCCCAAGAGGTTCGCATACATAAAAAAGATATTGTAAGTGTATCTGTTAACAGTTTAAACCCCGAGTCAAATAAACTTTTTTACATAGTTGATGCTCAATCTGGCAAACAAGAAGGATATAAAGTAAGCAAGGACGGAACAATTCAATTACCCCTGCTGGGTGAGGTTAAAGTTGAGGACATGACCGTTGAAGAAGCGCAAGCCACAATTGCTTCGGAATTGACTAAACATGTTAAAAGCCCTGTTGTTGATGTTCGGCTTATTAATTTCAAAATTACAGTGATAGGGGAAGTTAACAGACCGTCGACGTTTGTCATCGCAGACGAGAAAGTAAATTTATTGGAAGCTTTAGGACTTGCCGGAGATATGACCGTTTACGGTAAAAGAGATAATGTATTGGTCATCCGTAACGAGGACGGCAATAAAACCATGACAAGGTTAAATCTTAATAAACTTGAATCAATGAATTCGCCGTATTTCAACCTAAGGCAAAACGATATAGTTTATGTAGAGCCAGATAAGGCAAAAGCAGTAGAATATAGTCAGAATACACGGTTAATGCCCGTTGTTATAGCCTCTATTTCTGCACTTGCAGTTTTGGCCGCGGTACTTTTAAAAAGATAAATATATAACTGTTGCATAATGTTAAAAATAGCTAACATGGATACGAACTTTATTTTAAAACAACCCTTACCTGGCAATAATAACTTTATGGATACTGCAATGCCATATTTAAAACGCTGGTATTGGTTTGTAATAGGTTTGCTTATCACTTTGGTGGCGGTGTGGTTTTATTTAAACTATGTTACTCCTTTGTATAAGATCACCAGTACACTTCAGATCCCAGACGATAAAAAAGGAGACGGTGGGCTTCTTAAAGCCACTGCCTTTAGCGACCTAAACATGTTCCAGGAAACTAAAACTGTTGATAATGAAATGGAAGTTTTACGTTCAAAGGATCTGATATATGATGTATTTAAAAAACTAAACCTCGAAGTTTCATATTTTGACGAGAGCGGATATAAAACAAATGAGTTGTAYGGACAGGACCTGCCATTTGTTGTTACAGTAAAAAAACTGGGTAAAACCGCATATCTTAAAGAACTTCAGCTTCAAACTTATTCGCAAAATACTTTCCTGTTAAAGGAAGCTAAAAAGAGCTGGATATATAAATACGGCCAAATGATACAGCATGCCGATTATGTATTTAAAGTGGATAAAGGCCCGGCTTTTGCTTCCGGCAATCAAAATGTATCTATACTGTTTAAAAATATAACCAAACTGGCGGCAGCCTACAGCGCTGGCTTATTACAGGTAAACCCAGTTATTAAGGAGTCAAATACCTTAGTGTTAAGTATTGTTGATGCGGTGCCACAACGGGGTATCGATATTTTAACCAATATGATTAATACTTATAATGCCGACAATGTGCGAAAGAAAAATCTCATGGCAGTTAATACCATCTTGTTTATTGATAAGCGGCTTAAAACAATGGAAAAGGATCTGTCATCTACAGAAGGCGATATCGAGGCTTATAAGCAGCAAAATGGTGCTTCTGAGATTGGCGCGGGTACACAAGTTAATTTGACAAAATCTGCCGAGTATAATCAATTGCTCGAAGAATCAAATGAGCAGTTAGGTATTGTAAAGTCCATTGAAGCCTATTTAAACGAGCCTGGCAACCAATATGATGCAGTGCCAAGTACAATGGGGTTAAAAGATCCGGTATTGAATACGCTGGTAACCCGTTTTAATGACCTTCAACTTGAAAGAAACAGGATGCTGAATAGTGCAAACCTGAGCAACCCACTCATTGAAAATTTAAGCAACCAGATAGCGAGCCTGCGTGCAAACATTAAAGAAAATTTAAACAACATTAAAAAGGGGTTTGCAATTGGGCATAAACTCCTCACGGAAAACTCGGCAGAGTATGATTCCAGGATTCGTTTGGTGCCATCAATTGAAAGAGGGCTTTTACAGCGGAGCAGAGAACAAAGCGTAAAAACTAACTTATATCAATATTTATTACAAAAAAGAGAGGAGACAGCCTTATCCTTATCTGCCACAATTCCCTCATCACAAGTAATTGATAAACCGGCATATGACCCTAAACCCGAATACCCTAAACAGCAATTAATGTACTTGCTGGGTAGTATTCTGGGCCTGTTCATCCCCGGGTTATTAATTTTTGTAAGTCAAAAACTGAATTTTAAAATTAAACATACATCAAGCTTATTAGGTATTAAAGGGGTAAGGGTATTGGGAGAGCTTTGTCATAACGATGGACAACACAGCCAGGTAGCTATACGTAGAGGAAGTACAACTGTTCTTTCAGAATTGTTTAGGTATATCCGCAGTAATATCGGGATATTGAACCAGGGGCTTCCGCATAAAACCATGCTGATTACCTCATGTATGAAAGGAGAGGGCAAAACCTTTTTTAGCATCAACCTGGCATTAACCCTGTCTTTATTAAATAAAAGAGTGCTGATCATGGAGTTTGATTTGCGTAAACCTGATTTGCTCAAATCTATCGGTCTGGAACAAAAAATGGGCATCACCGATTTTCTTGACGGCGATATTGATTCATTATATGATTGCATTCAGCCATATGGCGAAACAGGAAATTTATTTGTATTGGGCTGTGGAAGAATACCAGAAAACCCATCTGAACTGTTATCAGACGAACGCGTTAATCAGCTTTTTAATTGGTGTAATACTCAGTTTGATTATATTATAATTGATACCTCACCGGTTGGTGCTGTTGCCGACGCCTTTAGCCTGGCTAATTATGCAGATTTGAGCATTTACCTTGTACGTTACAATTATACAAGTACAGYGCAATTAGATGTGCTAAGGGATATTTACGACAACGATAAGCTTAAAAACCTGATGGTTGTATTTAACGATGCAAAGAAAGAAAACCGCCCGGCGTATGCATATGGTGGTTATGGATATGCACCTGTTTATGGTGCTTAGTAGAATAGCTTTAATCATACAGGTTTACCTGTATAGTGGTAAGAATAGGATTTAGTGTTAGCGTATTTGATAGTTTGTATTTTCAACAAAGTGCCATGTAAGTGGAATGGCGAAGCTGTAAACTATTAAAAGAATACTGTTTGTTATAGAATAAGTTAAATTTTTTAAACACAAAACGCCATGTAAGTGGAGTGGCGAAGCTGTAACTACCCAAGATTAGGTTACACGTTCTGTTGAGTTATAAAGATTTAATTTTTCACCGGGTACTATTTTCGGAACCCCTTTTCAAAAAATAAAATACCCCAACCACATCATGTAAGTGAGATGGCGAAGCCATGAATACTCATATAAAATAGCCAGTTAATACACTTTGTTTTATGGAACCTCAACTAAATTTAAACAGAACTCACGTGTCAAGTTTACATGCAAAAAAATGGCTTGTTATATATACCAGGCCTCGGTGGGAAAAAAAAGTCGACAAGCTTTTGAAGGAAAAGGGAATAGAATCTTATTGCCCCCTCAGAGAAGTTGTAAATCAGTGGGCCGATAGAAAAAAGGAAGTAAGCCTGCCTTTATTCAGCTCCTACATATTTGTTAACGTCGATTTGTACGACCAGGCAAATGTTCTTTACACTTTAGGTGTAATGGGTTATGTATATTATATGGGCAAACCTGCTGTGGTTAGAAGCACCGTAATTGAACAAATAAAAGAAAACCTTGCAAATTATAAAGATTTAGAAATTGTGAACTTGCATGGTGTTTCGATAGGTGATACCGTAAAGATAAAATGTGGCGTACTTACAAATCAGCTTGGTAAGGTAATTCAAATACAAGGCAAAAATGTGCTTATGGTTTTTGATACCATTAACTGCGCATTGGTAACACGTGTGCCCCTCCAAAATTTAACAATTCAAAACTCAAACCAAAACCAAAACTATGAAAATTGAACAGTACAAACCTAAAATCGGAATTATAGGCCTTGGCTATGTCGGGCTGCCATTGGCAGTTGAATTTGCTAAGAAATATAAGGTATTTGGGTATGATATCAATGAAAAAAGGATCAACCAACTTAGGTTAGGTATAGATCATACGTTAGAAATTAATGAAGAACAGTTAAAAGCTGTAACAACGCCGGTTTGTACAACACCGGTAGGTTTATATTTCACTGATGAGATTGAAAAATTAAGAGCCTGCTCAGTATACATAGTAACGGTTCCTACCCCGGTTGATAAAAATAACCGCCCAGACTTAACCCCATTAATAAATGCCAGCTTGCTAATTGGTAAAGTGTTAAAAAAGGGCGATATAGTAATTTATGAGTCAACCGTTTATCCTGGCGTTACCGAAGATGAATGTATGCCTGTATTGGAAAAAGCTTCTAATCTTCGTTTTAATGTTGACTTTTTTGCCGGTTATTCTCCCGAAAGAATTAATCCGGGAGATAAATACCATACTGTAGCCAATATTCGCAAAATAACTTCTGGATCGACCCCTAAGATTGCTGATATTGTAGATAAACTTTATAACTCTGTTATAACTGCCGGTACCTTCAAAGCCGATTCAATAAAAGTTGCCGAAGCAGCTAAAGTTATTGAAAACGCGCAACGTGATATCAATATCGCATTTGTGAACGAACTGGCTATGATATTTAACAAGTTGGGAATTGATACACATAAGGTATTGGAAGCAGCGGGCACAAAATGGAACTTTTTAAATTTCAGGCCAGGACTTGTTGGCGGGCATTGTATAGGTGTTGACCCTTATTACCTGGCTCAAAAGGCGCAGGAGGCAGGTTATCATCCCGAAATTATTTTGGCAGGCCGCCGTATAAATGATGCAATGGGCGCATATGTGGCCGATCAATTTATAAAACAAATTACATGCCGTGGTACATCATTGATTAATGCTGAAGTACTGGTACTTGGTTTTACCTTTAAGGAAAACTGTCCCGACGTTAGAAACACACGCGTAATAGACATCGTTCGGCGCCKGGAAGAGTATAAGGTTAAGGTACATATACATGATCCATGGGCTAACGCCGAGCAGGCAAAACGAGCCTATGGGGTAATATGCGAGAACGGAGAATCTAAAAAAAGAACTTATGATGGTATTTTACTTGCCGTAGCACATGATGAATTTAAGGAGATTAATCTTAAAGATATGTGTAAACCCAATACCGTCCTTTATGATCTGAAAGCATTTTTTCCAGATAACATTGTAAACGCCCGCCTGTAAAAATAATATGAGTTATAAAGAAAAAGCTGTTTCGGGCATATTATGGTCTTTGTGGCAGCAGATTAGTGCAAAAATAGTGGGATTTGGTATATCTATCTTCCTTGCCCGCATTCTTGATCCGTCACAATTTGGATTGATAGCCATGTTGTCGCTTTTTATTGCAATTGGTAACTCGTTATTAGATAGTGGTTTAACGGCATCGTTAATTCGTACGCCTGATGCAGATCACCGGGATTTTTCAACTGTTTTTTATTTTAATCTCGCCGGTAGTTCTTTGTTATATGCGTTACTTTTTTTATTCGCTCCACTCATAGCCGATTTTTATAATCAGCCAATATTAAAAGCGGTTGTACGTGTTTATAGTCTTATTTTAATTATAAACGCATTTTTTGGTGTACAAAGCACTTTACTAATTAAGGATATGAAGTTTAAACTGCAAACCAATATTCAAATACCCGCAGCTATTGGAGGTGGTCTTTTGGGTATTGTACTTGCAAAATTGGGTTATGGTGTATGGAGCCTTGTATGGATGGGATTATGTACTTCGTTTTTATCAACAGCTTTGCACTGGATTTATTCACCCTGGCGACCGGGTTTATTGTTTGATAGGGCGCTTTTTAAAAAACATATCAATTTTGGTTATAAAATGACAGTATCGGGGCTAATTGATACCGTATACCAAAACCTTTATTTAATTATCATAGGCAAGTATTTTTCTGCGGCCCAGCTTGGTTTTTACTCCCGCGCCGATTCTCTTAGTCAATTACCAATAAGTAATATTTCGGCAGCCATTAATAAAGTTACTTATCCAATGTTTGCGCAGATAGCTCATGATCCCGTACAGCTAAAAAATGTATATAAAAAACTGATGCAGCAAGTTATTTTCTGGAATGCGCCCGCTTTGATCTTTCTATGTGTGGTTGCCAGGCCATTGTTTCATGTTTTGCTTACGGATAAGTGGTTGCCTGCAGTGCCTTATTTCCAAATTTTATGTGTTTGCGGCATAATGTATCCGTTGCATGCATATAATTTAAACATTTTAAAAGTTATGGGTAAGGGCTCATTATTTTTAAAATTAGAGGTTGTTAAAAAAGTACTATGCGCGGCAGGCATTTTATTATTCATTCCCTTCGGAATTTATGGATTATTATATTTTCAATTGTTTTTCAATTTCGTGGCATATTATATTAACTCAACCTACAGTGGCAGACTAATCTCGTACCCTATAAAAGAGCAAATTGAAGATATTTTACCTATCCTGGCAATATCCGGCACCATAGGTTTTAGTTGTTATTTCCTTAATATCCTTTTAACTAACCTTTTTACCCCGGCGATTATGCACATTGGCATAATAAGCATAATCTATTTTGGGGTTTATTATGGCGCCGGCCTTCTGATAAAACTTTCGGCAATTAAAGATTTTAACCAATTAATCCTAAAAAAATGATTCCTGTAACCAAACCATTTCTGCCAGCAGAAAGCGAATTCAATAACTATGTTAAGAGTATTTGGGAAAGACAGTGGCTTACAAATAACGGCCCTTTAGTAAATACGCTTGAACTGAAATTAAAAGAATACCTGGGAGTTAATCACATGTTATTTGTTTCAAATGGAACATTGGCCTTACAATTGGCAATTAGAGCCCTTGATTTAAGCGGAGAAATTATTACCACACCTTTTTCATTTGTGGCAACAACAAGCAGTATTGTAT
>NZ_JBFUKX010000074.1:0-19954 GCF_056400605.1 Mucilaginibacter sp. P5_A4
GGCCGCTAAAACGGCCGTCATTCATGACCCTGAAATTCGTGCATACGCAGAACGCTTACTCAAAAGAAAAGATTACTCGCTAGTGCTTAACAATGTAAAATTCAAGTTGATCCTTAGAATGTTCTCTTTAGTGAAAAGAGGTGAAACCTATGTGGAGAACTATAAAAGAGTCGCCTAAAAACAACTCTTTTAAATAAAATTTGGATATATCGTAGACCTATAATACGAGTTATAAAATCCTGGGGCCTCTGAAGGACAGTCTGAAGTAAATTTTACGTTAAATACTTTGAAATACAAAGTACTTTTATTTACTTTGTATTGGCAATAAAATTTTAAGTATAAACTCATGAAAGACGAAATACTCACCCACCTAAACGACCCTAAGCAACTCGAAAAGATGTACCGAACTAACAAGGCGTCATTTAAACGATCGTTCAGTGCATTATACCCGGATCTCAAAGGCAATCCAGTCGCTGATTTCTGGAATGAAAGACTGAATTACGAAATTGATGAGATCAACTGGGGCACAGGCAGTGAATTATTATTTGTAATAATTGCTTCACTGGTGGCTGGTGTTATTGCAAAGCTACCGGCATTTTTGTCAATAGATGAAGAGTTTTTCTATCCCAGGAACATCGGTTTTATCGTTTTCCCGCTGTTAACGGTTTACTTTGCCTGGAAGAACAAATTATCAACCATAAAAATTGCTTTTATTGTTGGCGCAACCTTTGCAGGTTTGATCTTTATCAATTTCCTTCCTCAGGTTAAGAAAAGCGATACCCTGATCTTATCGTGCCTTCATTTACTCTTATTCCTATGGTCGATATTAGGCTTTGCTTTTGTTGATGAGAAGAGAAATAACGACGGGAAGCGGCTTAGCTTTTTAAAGTACAACGGCGACCTAATCGTGATGACAACCCTCATCCTGATAGCAGGCGCTATAATGAGTGGTATAACCATCGGGCTTTTCTCGCTGATCGGTTTTCATATTGAAGAGTTTTATTTCAAAAATATTGGAATTTTCGGCCTTGCCGCTGCGCCAATTGTTGGCACCTACCTTACCCAAACCAATCCGCAATTGGTAGGTAAGGTTTCCCCTGTAATCGCTAAACTATTTAGTCCGCTGGTAATAGTAATGCTGGTAGTTTACCTTATCGCGATAGTTTATTCGCGCAAAAACCCTTATAACGACCGGGAGTTCTTGCTGATCTTTAATGTATTACTGGTTGGTGTTATGGCCCTTATCTTTTTTTCTGTTGCTGAAACATCTAAGACCACTAAAAGTTATACCCAGATCTGGGTTCTTTTTTTGCTATCTGTTATAACCATAGTAGTTAATGGCGTTGCGCTTTCTGCCATTTTGTTCCGGATCTCAGAATGGGGCATCACACCAAACAGGACTGCGGTCCTGGGTGGTAATGTCTTAATTTTAGTAAACCTGCTCTTAGTTGCTGTACAACTTTTCAGCGTACTTTCAAAAAAAGCTGATATAACCAGGGTTGGGAAAGTAATTGCATTCTACCTGCCCATTTACATCGCATGGACAATTATTGTGACCTTTATATTTCCTTTGATATTTGGGTTTAAATAAAGACCCAAACCAAATATTGATCAACAAATAAAAAAGCCAAGCCCCCAATTTTACTTAATATATCGAAATTCAGTAAGTTATCCTGTTTTTTGGTGAGTAAATCTTGACCTTTAAGTGCAGGAGGATCCCCTAACTGTGCAAATTTCGAATCAATTTATTGATCAAATGCACCTTTTGAACGAGTTGGGGAAGGTTAAGACCTGACCAAGACTGGATTTAGTAGCATCTCCGTTAGGATAAACTTTTACCTATCTAATGACCACCCTGTCAACAAGACCATTGGTATTCGCGTTTCTCCAAAAACACCCTCCTTTGTCATCAGATGGCATACTTGAAACATCAGCAGGCAACATCGGACTTGTAAGTACATTGGGACTTCTTGGGAAATTCAGCCGGGATGTTCCGCTGCTGTGGCGTTTTCATGACCGCTTTGCTATCATTTTTCAGGTCGGCACGACATCCGATTCCCCATAAATCTTGATCGCGTCACTAAACAATTTTTCTGCCTTGTGGTACTCCGGCGGACAATGCACTTTATCCGTAATGCAAAATTCTCCCAACTCCTCATTCAGTTGCATATGGAACCGTTCTTTCTTTCCATTTACTGAGACATAAACGTAGAACAATTGTACTTTCCGGCGGTTCATCGAAAAAAACTCGAACGTATTTCCCTCTGCTTCTATTGTAAAATTCTTCATGGCACGAAAATAGAAATAAACCTTTTGGTATGATAGCCTTACCAACAGCTTATCCAGCAAAAAAAGTATTTTTGCGGGCCGATGGACAATCCCGCACTGAATCTCGCTCAAGCTTACGTAGATACGACTAATACCATCGTCTTTTTGACGGGAAAGGCAGGCACCGGCAAAACCACCTTTTTGCGGCAGGTACGCCAGACGACTAAAAAAAGACTGGCCATTGTTGCTCCTACAGGCGTGGCGGCGATCAACGCCGGCGGCATGACCATCCATTCCATGTTCCAGTTGCCCTTCGGTCCCCTACCCCCGAATCTGCCGGAACAGCCGGAAGCTAAGTATAATGACGAAAAGCGCGCTTTGCTGCAAAGCCTCGAGCTGCTGGTGATCGATGAGATCAGCATGGTGCGGCCTGATGTGCTAGACCAGATCGATCTGATCCTCCGAAATGTCCGCGGCAGCCGCCAGCCTTTCGGCGGCGTGCAACTTTTACTGATCGGTGATCTTGCCCAGTTGAGCCCTATCATCCGGGACGACGAGTGGTCCGTTCTGCGACCCTATTATAACACGCCATATTTTTTCAGCAGCATTGTCCTGCAAAAATCGGATTACGTCCGCATAGAACTAGATAAGGTCTACCGTCAAAGCGATGAGCGCTTTATCCGCATCCTGAATGAAATGCGGGAACAGCAGCTAAGTACCCAAAGTCTTGAGCAACTTAACGCCCGATATATTGAAGGCTTCCGGCCAGATGCCGGCGACCCTTATATCACGCTGACCACGCATAATAAGGCCGCGCAGCAGATCAACCAGGAATGGCTGGACGCTATTGACGCCCCGGTAACGGAATATAAAGCGACCGTGCGTGGTGATTTCCCTGCAGACGCCTTTCCGACGGACGCGGTGCTCAAACTGAAAGTGGGCGCGCAGGTGATGTTCGTGAAAAATGACAACTCCCCCGAAAAACGTTATTATAACGGCAAGCTCGGAACGGTGGGCAGGTTAACCCCCGACACGGTCCATGTATTGACGCCCGAGGGTAACGAGATAGAAGTACAGGCGCTGGAATGGTCAAACGTGCGCTACCAGGCGGACGGGGAGCAAGTTAACGAAGAAAATGCAGGTACCTTTGCCCAGATCCCGCTGAAAACGGCCTGGGCTATTACTGTCCATAAAAGCCAGGGGCTGACCTTTGACAAAGCCGTTATCGATGTGAGCGCTGCCTTCACACACGGACAGGCATATGTGGCCCTCAGCCGCTGCCGTTCATTGGAAGGTTTGATATTGTTAAAGCCGGTCAGTGCTGCCAACGTCATTGCCGACCCTGCGGTGCGGTATTTCAACCACGAAATGGCCGTTCACCAGCCGAACAGGCAAACGCTACACAAGCACCAGGAGGCCTACCATAACTACCTTTTGAGCGAGCTGTTCAACTTCAGTGGCCTCGAACAGCGCTTAACCAAATTTGAGACATTGCTACCAGAAGCAACAACCGATATATTGACCGTGGCGGTTAAACTCGAAAAGCAATTATCTAAGTATACTGATGACCGGATTAAAAACGCGGCAGGATACTTTCATGAAAAATTAAGTTCGGCGGCTAGTTCCCTGCATTCGGCCATTCCCAATTATATAGGTACGTCCAAAGAAATGGCGGGCAAAGCAGATGAATTAATTAACTGGCTGATGAACCGGTTAAAACTCTTAGATATATTCAAAGCAGTACCGTTCAAAACCGATGTTTATTTGGATCTGCAACGCAGCAAGCCCCAATCCGATAGCGCTTACCTGAAAGCTTTAAATGCCAGGCCAAATGAAAAACTCATAGCACAGTTATTGGATTGGCGGGAACAAACCGCCCGCACCGAAAACATCCTTGCAAGTATGCTTTTCACTGAACAAACACTCGCGGCTATTGCCGCCAAATTACCAGCTACACTCAAAGCGCTCAGCGGCATCAAAGGCGTAGGTCCTGAGAAGACCAGTCGGTACGGTGCAGCTATTCTGACCCGGATCAGAGACTACCAGAACGAAGCCACTGGCGCCAGTGACCAGGCCAGTTTGTTCTGATTTAAAAGATCATTGCTTTGGAAGAATGGTTACAATTACTCTTTTATATCGGGTTAGCCGGGGCGTTCCTTTATCGGTAACCTTCAAGATGAAGTGAGTAGTTTGGCGACTACCTACCTCTGGCGCTTTTAAATCTGGAATGACAGACATGTTTTGTGCCGGAGTGACCGCTATTGTATTATGAAACGTTCCCGCTTCCCTGTATTGAAACCAATGAAAACTCAGGGCATCTCCATCAGGGTCATAGGATGCACTGCCGTCCAGACTAAATGTCTCGCCCGATTTTACCCTGAGCTGTTCAGGCATATTGAGTTTCGCAACCGGTGGGTGATTGGCAGCTTTATAATCCGTATTACACCATGCCATTCTTGCCGCAAAATCATTCTGGATTTCTTCTCTCCATCTCCAAATCGTTACATGGTTGTCTTTGTATGTACCTGTGTCTTTTACAATGGCACTCCCCCATTTGCCCGGCACCCAAGGTGTATATTCGTCTTCGGCATTTGTCCAAAATGGTCTCGTCTCTTCTTCCAGCGGAACAATCCATTTCATCTTGGGGTCATAGGGTGGTTTGTAAAATTCATAACGTCCACCCCAACCTCCCCAGTTTGGATGCTCCGGGTTGTTCAGTCCATTGGGAATCAGCGAGAGCCAGGACGGGGTATCACCCTCCATGCCAAAAGACACATCCGGATAGATTGCCCCGAGCGGCCCATGTCCCTGCTGGACATTTCGCATAAGCCAATCATTGCTGACGACTTCGTTGTTGGCGCCGGGAAATACGCTTAAGATGGCCGACCATGTAGCCGCATAATAATTTCCCGGGCTTGCAATGTAGAACAGGTCGGGGAAATTCTTGCGTATCCATGGCCCCGAATTATCCTGGTCCGAAATCGTGTATACTCTGAGCTTGCTTATCAACCTTTTTGCTTCCCCTTCGCTTTTAGCCTCCCTGATTTTCCAGAGTGCTTGCGCCAGTATATTCGGGCCGCCCCAAACAGTCACCCATAAAGAGCGGCTGTCATTCTTTTCAAGCATCTTGATGACCCAGTCCGAACCTTCCGAATCTTTGCCTTTTCCTACGCCTTCCATCCCATAAACCGGAAGGCCTTTTTTTACCAGGCTTAATAATTTTTGCGCTGTCGGAAATCCGGGTTCATGTTTTAGAAGATTAGGTTCCACCTTCTCATAACTACGAATAACTTTTTCAATGAGTTCTGGGCTAACCTTTTTTGATTGATGAATAGATGTTGAAGCGATGAGCCCTACAATGTCGATTTGATTTGTGTATAGCATTAACCGGACCATCGACATAAAATCATCAGGCTCGTTTCCGATGTCTGTAATGACAATCAGCCGATGTTTGGCATTTGTTTGTCCAGAAGCCGTAATGTGTGTTGCCAGTATACTACTTAATACAACCAGCGCAACTAGCATTAGTCTTGTTTTCATTATTTTACTTTTTTAAGTTGAGAAGTTGCATGTTTTGCTAGTGTCATATCTGTCATGAATTTCCGTGCAGGCGAGAAAATGAAGCCCAGGTATGCTAGCGCAGCCGAGGTCATAAACATCGTCTCATCAAGTATAGTTGGTTTTGACCCGGGACGCCCGGGAATACGAGCTTTATGCAATCGATTGTAAATATAATACCTTTGTCCTGTTTTCCAAATCGCCTGAGGCCCATTAATTAGGCCCCGATAGTAAAATACCTGTCGGTAGTGTCGGAATGGGATGGTCAATGGCTCCGGAATATCCACGTATAAGGCCACTTTCGTTTCATTATTGCCATTCCTGTTATAGCACAAAAAGATTCGATCAATTTTTTCGACGGCTAAGCCTCCAAATCTTAAATCAGTTTTTAGTTGAATTCCCCCCTACCGTTTTGATTCAGACAGGTTGACAAAAGTGCCCTTTTGGTCGGCGATATGATTTCCCCAGGTCAGAATGGCGTCCAAAGCAGGAATCATAGTTTTACCAAAATCAGTTAAACTATAAACAACCTTAACAGGCGGCTTTTTGCCATAAACTTTTCTTACGATCAAACCGTCCTTTTCCAACTGTTTTAACTGCAAACTCAGTGTCATTTCCGTCACGGTTTGCATTTCTTTTAAAAGTTCGCTATATCTTTTCGAATCCGATTTTAAATGATAGAGGATAACGGTTTTCCATTTTCCGCCTATCAGATCCATCGCCAAACTCACCGTACACGGATAAATCTTGCCATTAAATTTGATGTGATCTCCAATGCATTCTGTTTTTACTATCATTTATCGAAGCTATCAAAATAGATAGTTATTGCAAATGTATTTAACTACAAATAGTTTTGCAACTATAATTATTATAGTTAAATTTTTATACTAAAGCAATGACACAAAAAGATAAGCCACTGATTACGATCACCGGGGTATTGGGTAAACAAGGATTTAGTGCGGCCCGTACACTTTTGCAAAGCGGGTGTTACCGTGTACGCGGCATCACCCGCCGCATTGGTTCGCCGGAAGCACGTGAGTTAGCCGAGCAAGGAGCAGAACTCATCAATATTCCTCTTGGTTTGGGGTATCAAAAGGAATTCATTAAGGCCTTCCGCGGCTCGTATGGTGTTTTTATGATGACCCCAGGTATCGCTCCTCCGCAAACTCACGAAACGGAGTTGGGGAAACAGTTGGCAGACGCTGCCGTTGAAGCCGGAGTGCAACACATTATCTTCAGCAGTTTGGAAAACGTGCATCAAATAACCGATGGAAAAAAGTTTGCCCCCCATTTTACAGACAAGGCCAGGATTGAAGCATATATCCGCACACTTCCCGTAACCAGCTCGTTTATCTACATGGCTTTTTTTTATACAAACTTAATGGAGTTTTACACGCCGCATGTAGAAGGAGATACACTGGTATTTCCCATCTATCTACCGAAAGACTTCCGCGCTCCATTTGTTGATCCCCTTAGTGCTACCGGCCCGGCTGTTTTAGAGATTTTTTCGAATCCCGACCAATACGCCGGAAAGTCTTTGCCGGTAATCGGCGACATTATCTCACCCCTGGAAATGGTCGATGCTTTTGTTCGGGTAACAGGCAAAAAAGCCATATACAGTTCGGCATATACACGGGAAGATTTCCTGAATCATTTCCCGGAATTTGGCTTGAACGATACTTTAGTGCGAGAGATTTTAGGGATGGCCGAATACGCGGTTGAATATGGCTATTTTGGAAAAGACCGCGACTGGCAATGGAGCCGCGATACCAACCCAGAAAGCCTCAATTGGGAGCAATTTTTGCGTGCCACAGGCTGGCAAGGACAAAAGGTTTCTTACCAATAGATTCATAGCAACCAGAACTGCAGATTCGCAAGATCGTACTCACTGGATCGAATCGCCTATCAGTCAATATAAAAGCGATCGGGCATTTTGCCTGATTGCTATAATTAAACTAAAATAAATTGAAGACGATTTCACCAAATCACAATGGTATCACTTTTTTGGCTTTTTAACTCACCGAACAGCTCAAAAAACATTTGCCCCGCATCAACAAATTCATGGAAACCCAATCTCCGGGCCTTGGTACCGTCTCCAAAAAAATCGTAGTCCCAGCCAAACTCCTTGCCTATAAGTGCCTCTATCTGTTTGTTATGATCTGCAAACACATTAAGAATCATCTTACGGTTATCAATTCCGGTGAGGAAGTCCTTTATGGCTTGTGATGATATATCCCTGTTCTCTTCGAGTAGCTGCCGTCTTGCCTCCTGCGTTTACATGCCACCTGGAAGGATCCCATACTCTTTTCGTGGATAATTCTTTTGACACACCATCTACCGTAATTCTTAGATAGATATACTTGTCACCTTGTTCATAATTTTTTGAATGTTTCAAAAGAACATCAACCCTAACCTTTTTTCAAACATAATACGCTAAATTTTCGTGAATAAATGTCGAAAAAATGCGTTTTTAAATCAAGATGTCTATATCTTGAACATACTAAATATCAGATAGTTGAATCACTTTTCTGGCGTCTTTTTTGGTTTGTGACCGAACTACACGAATGACGCCAATTAATTTTGTGATTTAATATCATTTTTGGCAATGTTGCGAAAAAGAAAAAGCCTCTAAATCACTGATTTAGAGGCTTTTGTTTGATTTTACTGGTCTTCCTAGCGGTGAGGGAGGGATTCGAACCTACCTCTATATATCATTGATAATGAATATTTTATTAACAGAAAACAATCATACTACACGAATTATACATTCGATTTTTGACTGTTGTAAATCTCTATTACAAATTTAGAGAATATTCAAGTAAATCACAACCGATCAAGAGGTTAATCGTCGAATATTCGCTCAAAGTATTTCAATACCACATGTGAAGAACTATGCCTATTTGTAATTTTTGCGGCCAGTCAGCCAGAAAATCCTTGACCTGGTTATAATAGATCCCGCTGAATACACGCCTATCCTGATACTGCCGTTCTCCAAGCGAGCCATAAGCTTGGTCCGGAAAAATCTCAGTTAATGGCATTGATGTGGATATTCCGTGAGGTTTGAACAAGCTACTCCGTGCGCTTTGGAGCACCGAGTTGTGTAAGCAATTAAGAAAATCGCAATTAATATTCAATAAATTAATATTCTCAAAGTGTTACGGAATTAGCCGTTTGCTAATTCCGTAACGAAGTGGTCAATGGCTCTGGAATGTCCACTTCAACTACCAAATTGAATACAGACTTGAATAACTTAAATCCCTGATCAAAAAGTCATCATCACCATTAACATGAATTTTATTATAAGGTTTGTTGGGGAAAAATATACTGGTCATTACTGTAAGCCCGCCATCAGCAAACAGTTCAACCGACAAAGCATCAACCACCAATTCAAGAGCCAAACCTTTTTTGCCAGATAAGCGGGGGGCAACATCAAGCTTAACAAAACCTTTCTCAAAACTTACATTACCAGATTGAGTCCTGTCGATATAATATTGATTATCGGCTTTGCTTACCATCTTTCTCAAGGACGGAACATTTTAAATGCGCTCAAATTAACCGCCAGCCAAATGTGTAAGGGTTTTATAATTCTACACTTTTACTTACGCGAATATCCCTGGACGAACTGCCCACCAAAATATTGTATTGCCCTGCATCGGCAACCCAGTTATTCTTTTTTTCATCATAATAAGAAAACGCATCCTGATTAAGGATAAAACTAACTTCTCTGCTTTCGCCGGGTTGCAAAAACACCTTTTTGAACGCTTTTAATTCTTTATCGGGACGCTCAACAGACGGTCTCGTTTGTTTTACGTATAACTGAGCTACTTCAGCGCCTGCAAGCTTACCTGTGTTTTTTATCATAAATTTAACTATCGCTTTTTTACCTGTACTTTTTTGTACAGCAAGCTTACTGTAGTCAAATGTGGTATATGATAAACCATGACCAAAAGCAAACTGCGGTTCAACCTTATAAGTATCAAAATAACGGTAGCCTACAAATATACCTTCGTTATAATGTACCGTGCCATTTACACCTGGAAACTCACCTAATTTGTGCGCGGGCGACTCTTCCAGTTTTTTAGGGAATGTCATTGGCAACTTGCCTGAGGGGTTAACTTCGCCAAAAATAATCTTAGCTAAAGCATTGCCACCTTCCATACCGGGGTACCAGCCTTCAATAATGGCTTTACTTTGGCCTACCCACTGGCTAATATCTATTGGGCCGCCGCCCATTAATACCACAACAGTGTTAGGATTGGCTTTCAGTACGGCCTTAATCAGTTCATCCTGGCCAAAAGGCATATTCATGTTGGGTTTGTCAACACCCTCTGCATCAAAAGCATTATCGCCCCATGCATTGTAATCGTATCCGTGCGTCCATCCGCAAAATATGATGGCTGCATCGGATTTGGTGGCCGCGTCAACAGCTTGTTGAATTAACTGCGGATCGGCAACGGCGTCTTTTGCTATTTTATAGCCCTGGGCATATTGTATGTTTACCGAATTTCCCAACAGATTTTTCAACCCATGTAGCGGAGTAATTTCATATTTAGCCTTGACCTGTGAACTGCCTCCGCCGAGCGCATTTTCCCGGTCAGCATTATTACCTATAACGGCTATACTTTTTACCGCCGCCTTTTTTAGCGGCAGTACCTGGCCTTCATTTTTCAATAATACAATACCCTCTTCGGCTATTTTCAATGCCGTTTGCTGGTGCTCAGCGGTATTATAAGCTCCGGGTGTGCGGGTTGTGCCACCAAGCATGTGGGTTTTGTACATTATCCGCAGTACGCGTCTCACTTTATCGTCAATAAGGGCGATTGATATTTTACCACTTTTAACAAGGCTGACCACAGTATCGCCCATAAAAAACTTATGATAATTGGGATTGGGCAACATATTCAGATCCGTGCCCATTTCCAGGTCGGTACCATTTTGCAGCGCTTCCATCGTATTGTGCACGGCACCCCAATCGCTCATCAAAACGCCTTTAAATCCCCATTCTCCTTTCAGTATCTTGTTTATCAGATACGCATTCTCCGTAGCATACTGTCCCCTGAATTTATTATAAGAACCCATGGCGGTATTTACACCTCCAATTGTGATGGCTGCTTTAAAACCCGGCAGGTAAATTTCGCGCAAGGCTCGTTCACTCATCTGAACGTCAACGGTTCCCCGGTCAACCTCTTCGTTATTAGCGGCGAAGTGTTTTATACAGGCCGATATACCCTGATCCTGTACGCCTTTAATATAACCAACAGCCATCTGCGACACCAGGTATGGGTCTTCGCTCAGGTACTCAAAATTACGCCCGTTTAGCGGTGATCGTATAATGTTGATACCAGGGCCCAGTATTACATCCTTACCCCTGTACTTGGCTTCGCTACCCAATACCGATCCAAACGCGTAACCTAATGCGGGATTCCAGGTAGCGGCCAACGTATTGCCTGTGGGCAAATAGGTGCCTGCATCGTTAACATTGGCAATTGCATCGTAGCCCCGGCCATGCTCTGACCGCACACCATGCGGCCCGTCAGACATGACGAGTTCAGGGATTCCTAAGCGTTTAACACCGCCAGATGTAAATGATGAACTGGCATGTATCATGTTCACTTTTTCTTCTAAGGTCATTTTTTTGATCAGCTGGGTGATCTTGACTTCTGTTGCAGTATTTACCAGGCTTTGCGCTTTGGCTGAGCCTACTGTTAGCAGTGCTAATGCACAGCCTAAAAGACAACTTTTCTGGGTGTTGGCCATTCGTTATTAAGTATATGTTTATAATTTGTGAGTTACACTGATTTATTTATTCCATCGCGCTTCAAAGCAGAATTGTAGCATGATTGGGTTGATATGGTTACAGTTTGTTTATATTAACAAACTGTGCTAATCGTAAAAAAATGCCAGGGCCCTCTCAAAGGCCCATGGCATCATATAACCAACTAAAACAAGCTTTTATTTAATTTTTACGATTCGGATATTATCAATTGCGGCTTCAAACGAGGCTACGGTTGTTGTACCATTGTTTACAAAGAAAAAGTTTAGGCCACCTGCTCCGCCTGAGCCAAGTAAATCAGTCAGGCTTGCGGCGGGCAAGCCCTTACTGTCTACAAAGCTTGATAATGGCATGGTTACTGTTTGCCAGCCTTTAGTTGTAAAAGCGGTTGTTGAGCCATTGCCTTTTTTCCACGGATTGTAGTTGACGGCATAATTCCAGGAATAATCCTTTAAAATCCCGATTGTACCGCCTGTCCAGGGCGTAGTGACCGATATTTCAAACTTTAAAGCATAATTACTCACTGCATCCTGCAGGTTAGCGACAGGCACCCACTGAACCGGGTTAAGATTGATTGACCGCGCCAAATTCCACCAGGAACCATCTCCGCCACCAACGTTCGATGCGTTCATTATACCATAATTGCCGTTGTTGCCGGGATAAGTTGCCGAATTGTTTGAACTTCCGGATCCCCAACTGAAATTATTGACGTTATCGTAATTATTCAGCACACCGTCAACAAAATCATGCACCTTATAAACGGTAGCAGCCGAGCCGGTTTTTGTGGTAACCGAAACCGTTCCGCCGGTTTGCGTAACCGCGGCAGGCACAACTAATTTAATGGCTGTACCATCATTTGATGAGATATAACCGGTTACGGGCAGGCCCGCGTAGGTTAAACTTTGAACATAGAAAAAGTTCAACCCATTTATAGTAACCGAATCTCCGGGATTAGCGTCCTCGTTGGAAATGCTGGAAATTGTAGGTGCGGGGGCCACAATAGGGAAGGAAAAGGTGGTTTCGCCATGTGTAGTAACATAACGTATGGTATTTAGCTGCTTTGCAGCCACTGTTGGGAAAGCGATAACAGCAGGGATCAATGCGATAGCGCTGGTATCAGAGAACCAGGCGTCATTAAAAGAAGCCGCAACGCCATCAAAATAAATATTCAAGGCGCCTTTTAAGTTGTGACCGGAAATAACAACCCACTGACCGGTGCCAACTTTGCTTAAAAGGGAATCGCCGGGATGTGCAACATAATTACGTATGGATGTAATGGCAGGCATCCCGGTAGATGACGATGCTTCTTTTTTGCAGCCTGACTGAGCAAAAAGCATCACCGCCGCGGATAAAACAAGCAATAAATGATAGTGGCTTATTTGAAGTAGCTTTTTCATGATTTTTTATTTGGTAAAAAATGATTTGATTTTATTTATAATAGGCCACCGGCGCCTGCAATAATAAGGGGTCGGCAGTTTGGTCATTTGCCGGTATTGGCAGGGTGAAATTTGCAACGGTTGCAGGCGTAATCACCATACCATTTGGTACAGGTGTTTTTATTCCTGTACCGGGATCATATGAAAACTGCTGCCTGATTTGCTTGTTAAGCGACTTAACCGCTTCCTGCGGATTGTAGTAGGAAAGACGGACCAGGTCAAACCAGTACTGGCCTTCAAATGCCAGTTCTACCCTTCTTTCATTCATCAAAGATGTACTGGTAATGCTGGTTACCGCAGGTACACCCGCCCGTGTCCTTACCGCGTTAAAATATTGCAATGCCTGCCCATTGCTGGTCGAGCTATTGTTACCCATCAACGCTTCCGCATAAATTAAATATACATCAGCCAGGCGCAGTACTGTATTGTGTTCAATGGATGACCATAAGTCCATTGTTGGCGAGTTGTTATCGGCAGCGGTGCCTACAACATGTTTTTTAACATTGCAGCCGCCGGACGTATACCCCCCGCCTGCGGCATTTAATTCGGGATAATAATCGCCGGTCAGCATAAAGGTAGCTTTACGACGGATGGAATCCTGCGGGGTATATAAATTGGCTAAATCGATGGTGGGGCCATAAGCTCCGCCCCAGCCTCCGTTACCGGTTACAAGCAAGGAACTCGGCGCAAAAAAGGTTTGAATACTATTGCCGTTACCATAACCAACGCCGGGGGCCCACTGAAAGGCGAACAAGGATTCGGAATTGTCATTATACTGTGTACGGAAAAGGTTGTAATAACTTGGCAAAAGGCTTAAACCACTTGTTTTGCATACATTACCTGCAAAATATGCCGCGCTGTCCAGGTCAGTTTGGTTCCTGGTACCGTTTTGACCTAAGCCTGCCCGCGTTAAATATATCTTTGCCAGCATTCCCTGTGCCGACCAGGTGGTTACACGTCCGGGCTGATCAGAAGTAGGCAGGTTGGTTACAGCAAACCTTAAATCGTTTATGATGAACTTATAAACATCGGCAAGCTTATGGCGTGGCACCAGAGGGTTCGCAATTAATTTGTCATTATCTTCAATAATAGGTACTGCGCCCCATAACTGGGCGATTTGAAAATAAGCGGTACCCCTTATAAACCTTAACTCGCCAAGCGCCCCGTTTTTACCTTTTACCGATACGCTATCGGGTAATTTTGTATTGATGGCTTTTATGTTGATGTTGCAGTGAGCAACAACATTAAAAAAGCCCTGCCATGCGTTTGCGAGGTCACTATTGTCGCTGGTTAGTGAAAATGTGGTATACTGTACCAGTTGCGGATTATAGGGAGTGAGCATGTTACCGCTCATTACATCGCCAATACCAAGATAACCGAAATTATTCCAGTTAAACCATGGCTGCGCGTAAATAGCGGCTGTAGCCAGTCTTAAGTCGGCCGTGCTTTTATAAAAGTTATCGGTTGTGATGCCGGTTAAAGGTGGCCTGTTGAGGAATTCCTTTTTGCAACCGTTTGCCACCACAATCACAGTTAATAAAGAAATAAATATTTTTAGCTGCTTCATAATAGTAATTTTTAATTATTTAGGGATATGTTGGCTCCAATGGTCAAAACGCGGGGCTGCGCATAATAGCCGTTGTCGATACCTGCATTTAAAGGGTTCCATGAACCAATTTCAGGATCGTACCCCGTGTACTTTGTGATAGTAAATACGTTCGTTAAATTGCAGTATATGCGCAATGACTTCAGGTGAATCTTCGACAAAAGAGCTGGAGAGAATTTATAACCAAGCGCTATGCTTTTGCACTTCAGGAAAGACCCGTCTTCGACATACCTGTCCGAAAAGATGGTATTTTGATTGCCGCTGCTTTGGCTGATCCTTGTGATGTTGGTGCCCGGATTAGTAATATAAACGTTGTTAATATCCGATGCGGAACCGGTTTGGCTAATCAGGCCAATCCTGGAATAATTAAGTACCGATGCAAAATAACCAAAATTCTGATTTGGGTCGTTACCTGCTACTTTTACCCCGTTGTAAACTTTATTACCGTATTCGCCGGTCATAAAAACAGTTAAATCAAAGTTTTTATAAGTAAGGGTATTGGTTATGCCATACTGAAATTTGGGCAGCGGCGAACCTAAGCTGGTTTGATCGGAGGCGTCTATTTTACCATCGTTGTTGTTATCTTTAAAAATAACATCGCCTACCCAAACCCCGCCTGAGCCCGGCGTAATAGGAATAGGGCCGCTTCCATTTTGCCACACTGCTGGATATTTAGTAAAATCAGCAGCATTTTTGTATATCCCCAATGTTTGATATCCATAAAACTCGCCGATGGAACCTCCTACAACTGTTTTGGAATTGGTACCATAAATGGCCGGTGTTCCGGGTGCCAGCGCCAAAACGGTATTTTTGTTTTGCGAATAAACCAGGCTGGTCCTCCAGCTCAGGCTCTTTGACTTAATGTTGGTGGTTGTCAGCGTAAACTCAAAGCCTTTGTTGCTGACAGATCCGATATTAACGTAAGGGGCCAGCACTGCACCTGGCGAATACCCGCCCGCGGCATACGTGCCCGAATAGTAAGGCTCGGTAAGGCTTAATAATAAATTGTTTGTTTTGCGGTAGTAAACATCGCCGGAAAACTCAATCCTGTTGTTAAAAAAGCTGGCATCCAAGCCAAGGTTGTAGGACTTTGTAGTTTCCCATTTTATATTGGGGTTCCCTAACGTGGCTGTTAGCTGTGAATTGCCTGAAAGCCCTGTAGCCACGGTGGTTAACGTTGAGCCATAAGCGTATTCGGCAATGTTCTGGTTATTTACCAAACCGTAACTTAACCTGAGTTTCAAATCGTTTATTGATCTTACACTTTTCAAAAACGTTTCGTGGTTAACTCTCCAGGCAATAGCGCCCGAGTACGAGGTATTCCACCTGTTTGCAGAATCGATCTTTGATGTACCATCCCTGCGGACGGTTGCAGTTAACAAATACTTATCATCATAAGTAAAGTTTGCACGGCCAAAATAAGCTTCCAGTGCTCCGGCCCCTTTAACGCCGGTGTTAGTTGCGGTGGTTGGGTCGCCGCTGCTTATGGTTGTAACGCTGTTGCTCACAAAATTTGTCCTGCTCGCCGAAACTGAACTGGTGTTAACCTTCTGGGCCTCGTGCCCTGCGGTCGCACTCACGTAGTATTTCTTATTGAACGTATGCTGGTAGGTGAGGTAATTGGTAATGGACTTATAAAAGTTTTGCCCACTGGTGGTTGTACCCGAATTGGATGTTCTGGAGTATGCCCCCATGGTATAAGTAGGGTTAAAGTAATCCTCGTTGGCAAAATCAAAATTCCCGGATACTTCATTGCGCAGGACAAGGTCGTTTGTAAACTGAATTTCAGCGTAGGCGTTCCCGATCAACTGGTACCTGCTTTTTAGATCAGTTAATATGGTTGCTATGGCAAACGGGTTAACGCCATATGCGCCATATATGTTGGGGTCGTTGCCGCCCCAGGTACCATCGGGGTTTTTTACTTCAACATCGGGAGTTTGCCGCAATGCCTGCAAAATCACGCCGGTATTACTTGTGGCTACGTTTTCGGATACGTTGGCAAAAGCCAGGCTTGTGCCTATTTTTAACCAGTTGGTTGTCTTATTATCTAAATTTAATTTAAGTGTCCCTCTCTTAAAATCTGACCCCAACGCGATCCCCTGTTGGGAAAAGTAAGTGCCCGATAAAAAATATTTAGTTTTGTCGTTGCCGCCGCTTATCGACACATTATGGTTTTGCTCCGGAGCGGTACGGAACAATGCCTTCTGCCAGTTGGTCCCGGTACCCATATACTGCGGGTTGGCAAATTGCGGGCGAAGGTCATAACCGATGATGGCCGCTTTTTCATTCATGAATGTAGCGTATTGCCGCAAGTCCATCGTGTTATAATATTTTGGCAGCTTTTGCCAGCCAAAGTAGCCGTCATAGCTTATTGACGCTGCGCCGGAAGTCCCTCTTTTGGTGGTGATTATCACCACACCATTTGAGGCCTGGGAGCCATAGATAGCAGTAGCCGAGGCATCCTTTAAGATATCGATCGATGCTATCTGAGAGGGATCGAGCGAAGACAACGGATTAGAGCCATTACCTGAAATTGGCGATTGTGTATTAGGCGGGATCTGTACGCCGTCAATAACATACAACGGCGGAGAACTTGTGAAGCCGCCTACGCCGCGTATTTGTATGTTAACATCCCCACCCGGCTGGCCGGATACCTGTTGTACTATAACGCCGGCTGCTTTGCCCTGCAATGCCTGATCAATTGTTGTAGGCTGCGTTTGTACAATATCAGAAGATTTAACAGATGATATGGAACCTGTAAGGTCTTTTCTTATCGCTCTTCCATATCCAATTACAACTACCTCATCCAGGCCGTTAACGGATGGCGCAAGCGCTACGTTAACTGTCCCCCGCGACCCTACATTTATTTGCTGGGTAGCATAACTGATAAAACTGAATACCAGCACATCGCCCGGTTTTGCGTCGATGGCATAAGTACCGTCGGCACCCGATATCGCCCCGGTGTTTCCGTCTTTAATTTTGATGCTGACGCCGGGAAGCGGCTCTGAATTGTCGGCGCTTGTTACCTTTCCGGTAATCTTTTTGGTTTGCGCATTAGCCGAAAAGCCCAGAAAAACAGCTGCTATAAATAGCAAAATACTGTATCTTAATTTTTTTTGTAAACTTTTTTCCATTTATAAAGGAATTTTAATAGGAATCAAATAATTGGTTTATTGTACTTGGTTTGGTTGTTAAGTCTTCAGTGTCGCTTTTTCTTCATAATTTATAGGGTGATCTTTATTGGGTTTGAGATTATTGTTCAGTATTATTTAATGTACCGGTCAGGTACCGCGCCAAAAAGTTAGGCGGTACAGGTATCGGCTTATATAAAAAGGCTTTAAACTGGGGGCTACCCTACGAGCAGCGAAGTCTTAAATAGAAAGATTTCCCGCAGGACGAAAAGGTTCAAAAAACGCTAAACGTTTAAATAGTAACTTTTTAAGCATAATCTAAGTTGTTGGTTTATAAATCAGGACTTTACATATAATAAATTGGCCGTATTATATGAGGGTAAAGTTACCGGCAGGCTTAGATCGCGAAGGGCTATAATTCGGATGATTGGTATGAAAAATATGCACCTGCTTAAAAAATAAACTATTGATAGTCAATAATTTAATATAAAACATGAGTAAAAAATCATTGTATTACCTTCTTTGGAAAAGGCCTTTTTTTCATAACTGCCAACTATTGGTATCGCTGGCGTGAGGGGCAAGAAAAAATCAATCGATACTGTCCAGGTACTGGGAAGGTGTCACCAAAAATTCTGCTTTAAATACTTTAGAAAAATATTTCGCATCATTATAGCCTACCTGATAGGCGATCTCGGTTATGGTAAATTGTTTTGTCAGCAGGAGTTGTACTGCTCTTTTTAACCTTACCGTTTTAATAAACTCCACCGGAGTTTTGCCGGAAAGCTTAAATACCTTATTATATAATGCCCCGTGGCTCATATTCATCTGGCTACTTAGCAATTCAACTGAAAAGCCGGCATTGGGAATATTCTCCTCAATGACCGTCAATAACTTTTTCATGAATATTGTATCGGGAGTTTCGATCTCCAAATTGCCGGGTTTGGCGTCAATTTGCCTTTGATAGGTTTCTTTTACTACCTGTTGGTTTTTAATTAGATTATGTACCTTAAAACGTAAAATTTCAAAATTAAAAGGCTTGGACAAGTAATCGTTCGCCCCGGTCTCCAAACCGGTTAGTTGCTTTTCATCTCCGGTAAAAGCGGTAATTAATATAAATGGTATATGTTCGGTGCGTTTATCACTCCGTATTTTTTTGCAAAAATCGATGCCGTCAATTTCGGCCATGTTAATATCACTGATGATCAGATCGGGGTGTAAAGCCAGTGCCTTTTGCCAGCCTTCTTTGCCATTTGCAGCTTCGGCAACGGTATATAAATGCCTGAGATCGTCTTTGAGATATGCCCTGAAATCGGGGTTATCCTCTACAATCAAAATGGTTATATTTTTATTGCGTTTCTCCTGGCGCGGCATATCAGGCTTAGGCACTTCAACTTCCTGAGGAACATTTTCAACTCCTGTTAAGCTATTCTTTGCCGATTTTTTTAGTGGCAGCCTAACTATAAAACAACTTCCCTTTCCAGGTTCACTTTCAACAGAAACAATACCGCCCATCAAATCAACAAATTCTTTTGTAATTGATAAGCCAATCCCGCTTCCCTGGTTAATTAACGAAGCGGGCATGTCATTCTGAAAAAATCGCTCGAATATTTTATTATGCTTTTCAACCGGGATACCAATACCTGAATCTTTCACCCTGATTTCGAGCAAAGTCATTTCTTTGCTGTCGGTTTCCAGCAGCTTTGCTTCAACCCCAACAATACCATAGTCGGTTGTAAATTTAACGGCGTTTGAGAGCAGGTTAAAAAGCACTTTTTCAATTTTATCCTGATCAAAAAACACAAATTCCGAATCTATATCGCACTTAAATGAAAACCTGATATGTTTTTTATCTGCCACATCGATAAACAAATCGCAAGCTTCTTTAATGCTTTTAATAATATCAGCTTCATGCAGGTCAAGCTGAAGTTTTTTCACTGCTATTTTACTAAAATCCAATAGCTGATTGATCATATTAAGCAGCCTCTTAGAGTTTTCGTGGATCAACTGAAGCTTTCGCCGGCTATAATTATCGTCAGCCTGCTTTAGCAATTTTTCAACCGGCGCCATAATCAGGGAAATAGGTGTCCTGAATTCGTGACTAACGTTGGTGAAAAAATCTATTTTCATTAAATCCAGCTCGTGCTTGTCCTTTGCTTCCTTTCGCTCACGCTCAATCTCAAAG
>NZ_JBFUKX010000075.1:0-19512 GCF_056400605.1 Mucilaginibacter sp. P5_A4
GTACAAAGAAAGTATTATAGCTGGGCCTTGGGCAATCATAAAAGGCAGGGAACTAATACGAGTTTAAGTCCTTTAGACTAGCAATGACAAAAGTTCACCCTGCCTTTTACAATAACGTTTTCCACAAAGTTTTTAGTTCTTAACACCCCCCTGCACCCCCCATTCTAACAACAGCAATCTTTATTGTTTTTTCTTTTGTTAGACCAAAGGCAATGACGGTCTGTTTTTTATTTTTAGACAGCCTCTTAAATTGAGGCTAAAATTTGCCGGATTTGTGAGATGGGCGGATGATAAGTTTCTAATTAATCCGGCTCTATATATCCCGATATAAATTGATTTTTCTTCAAAAAAGTGTATTTATAGTGAAGACAGGAACACTATATAGAAATTAACTAACAAAGAAAAAAGAAGTAAATCACTTTGCGTCTTAGCGTCTTTGCGCGAGATAAATTCAGATATCGAACTACAGTCCGTCAGCTTGATTTTAATCACAAGTTAATATTTAGGTTTATAATGTTGATTATCAGTCGCATAAGTGTTCCGGTCTTTGTTGGTTTTTAAAAAGCTTAAGTTGTTGATAATCAGTCATAATGCGTTCCAAAGCGTTCGGGGTGTTCCACTGCACTCAAATGGAACACTTAATAAATCAAATTTAAACAGTTCCTTAGCGCCAACAGAATGCATTTGTATAGTGTTTACAGGATTTACTCACAAATCTGTATAGCTATTTCAGGACGAGACAATTGTCAATCCGATAAAGAACTTGAGAACTGAATGATTGGTAAAACGTAATATAATCCAGCTTTTTCATTACATAATCTATACTTAAATCGGCTGTTAATAATAAGTTTGTTTAACCAGTAAACTAATAAAAGACATTACAATCCATTGATTTAAATTGCCCGCGTATTGTTTGCTGCGCTAAAATTGGTCATAGAAGGTTACTTCCGCAGAAAAGCATACGTATAAAGATGAAAATTAATGTTAAAAGGCTAAAATTCACCAGGATAGTTTTGCTGCTGGCATTTGCTACGCATGTGGTAATGGCATTCGGGCAAAATCCTCAAAAATTGCCGCTCAATGGGCCCTGGAGGTTTTTAATTGATCCGGCAGATGTTTGGTTACAGAAGGGGTATGCTAAAGAGATGCCGCACGAAGCCAAAATTGTTTCTATACCCCACACCTGGAATGTTCAAACTGGGCTTGAGAATTATGCCGGTAAGGCATGGTATTTTAAGAGTTTTCAAGTTCCGGCAAAATGGCACGGAAAAGCGGTTTTTATCAAATTTGAGGCAGTGTATCATGATGCGGTGCTTTTTGTTAATGGCAGGCTTGTGGGCGAACATCTCAATTCAGGGTATACTCCATTTTCGTTCGATATCTCGAAATTCCTGGAATATGGTAAACTCAATAAGCTTGTAGTTTCTTGTGACAATAGCTTTTCTGCCACAAACTTACCATTTCAAAAGGCTTTCGATTGGGCAAACGATGGAGGAATTATCAGAGAAGTGTCGCTTTATATATGTGATAGGCCATCAATAAAGTACGTGCATATCACTCCTGATTTGAATCTGAAAGATAGCAGTGCTGTTGCGCTGGTAAAAATAAAGCTGAATGAGTCTGAGGTCACCTCTGCAGACTTTAGTGCTTTATTGAAGGAAAAAAGGACCGGAAAACTTATTCTTTCACAAAGGACAACTGCAAAGAAGATTGGTGATGGTTATGAGTTGTCGTTTCATTTAAATAAGGTGATACCCTGGCACTTTGACAACCCGTTTCTTTATGAATTGCAGATTATGGTTCGCAATAAAAACGGGGTTTCTGATGTCAGGGTAGAGAAGTTCGGTTTCAGGAAAATAATGATAAACGGCGATAAGCTGACTTTAAACGGCGAGGAGGTGCGCTTGCCTGGCATTGAATATATGTCCGGAAGTCATACATCTTACGGATCAGCCGAGCCCCGAATGATTATGGACAGTGTGGTGAGGATGATGAAACAACTGAACGTTGTGGTCACTCGTTTTCACTGGCAGCAGGATCAACATATGCTTGACCTTATGGACGAATATGGGATTCTGGTGCAGGAAGAAATTCCATGGTGGCAAAAGCCTGCGCAATTGACATCTGAAGTAATGATAACTGCAAAACAGCAACTGTCGGAGATGACAGAAGCGCATTATAACCATCCATGTATTTTTGCATGGGCATTAAATAACGAAGTTCCATCCACGCAGAAAGATAACGATCAGTTAAAAGGTTTTGCCCGGACTTTGGACTCCACGCGATTGATTAATGTCGTTGGAAATAAAATGGATGCTAAACTTGAAAATGATCCTGGACTCATGGGAGATTTACCATCATGGAACGATTATGTAGGAACGTGGAATGGTAACCAACGGGATTTACTGCCTAAAAAATTTGATGATATAGCTATGGCTTTGAAAGGCCGGCCGTTGATGATCAGTGAGGCCGGCCTTTGTGAACCCGCTTTTTCCGGGGGCGATTCCAGAAGGGTAGATGATATGGCTTACCACATGCAGGAATGGCGTCGCAGGCCGTTCATTGCAGGCTTCATTTATTTTTGTCTCAACGATTATCGAACCCAAATGGGTGAAGAAGGAAAAGGTAAATTTCAAATACGCCGTCATGGATTAACGGATATTTATCTGCGGCCTAAACCTTCATTTTATACGTTTGGGCAATTATGCTCTCCGGTTGAAATTACCAAAGTCACCAGGTTGAACAAATCCGACATTTCTATTGAAATCCAGGTAAAAAACTCCATCCCGTCATATACAATCAATGGCTATACACTTGAATACCGCGACTCAAGCGGACAGTTTCATCAAATAATTATTGACAAACTAAAACCTGGTCAAAAAAAACAATTTATCGCTCAAAATATCAACGAGCGATATGCTTTTTCCGTAAAAAGACCACGGGGAGCTATTGCAGCGAGCTATTGATAAAATTAGAAAGTAAATCTAAAATTTGAAAGGTATTTATAAGAGTTAACCGGGATGGCGGGATAAGCACCCCGGTTTTTCTTTTTGTAGAAAAATTATTCCCGCTCATCCCCAAATCTCCGCGCTCCTGTATTTTCTCTTTATATTACCAAATAGATTTTGTTGGTTTGTTTTGTTAACCAGGCAGATCAATAAACTTGAAACAGGAAAAAAACATATCGCTTTACTGGCAATGTCAAATACTTGGCTGGTCGCTGGCCGGGCTGTTCTGGGCGTTTTCTGCCTGGATGCAGGTTCAGGATAGTCCGTTTCCGGGTGGCTTTAGTTATCGGCTGGCGCTGCTTCACTTTGTATTTGATATTGCTATTGGTATAGCCGTTACCCATACTTATTACCTGTTTGCTCATAAGCTTAATTGGATCCGGTTAAAGTTAAAAAGTATGCCTGTAAGGCTTATCCCTACGGTGTTGGTTATGGGATTGATTTATATGCTGCTCGTGATGATTAAATTGTATGTGCTCCGCTATTATTTTAGCTACAATTTTAGTTCGACGTTCGGCGGATTTTTAAGGCAGAATTACCTCATTGTTTCGGCAACTGGTATCAGGCTGATGGCAATCTGGGTGTTGGCTTTTCACCTTTATCATTATGCCGTAATGGAGATAGATACGGCAAAGGAATATTCACGCCTCCAGGTAGTGGCCCGCGAAGCACAATTGCAGCAGTTAGCGGCCCAGCTTAACCCGCATTTCTTTTTTAACTCGCTCAACAGTGTTAAGGCGCTCATCAGTGTCAATCCCGTAAAAGCCCGCAGAGCGATCGACCTCCTATCAGATTTATTACGAAACTCGCTATATGGGCGCAATACAGGACTTATCTCTTTGCATGATGAGATGAGCTTGGTGAACGATTACCTTGAACTGGAAAAGATCCGTTTTGAAGACCGTTTGCAATTCACAATTACTATTGACGAACTACCAGATACTTGTTTAATACTTCCCCTAAGTATCCAAACTTTGGTGGAGAATGCCATTAAGCACGGCATCGCACAGCAAAAAGATGGCGGCCAGATCATTATTGCCGTTAAAAAGGAGGAGGGTTGTATTAGCATAAGCGTCCGGAACCCTGGCAGAATAAAAAATACTGAGGAATCAAATGGACTTGGTTTAAAAAACCTTGAGGAACGGCTATTGCTTCAATACCCAAACAAAGCATCGCTCAGTTTAACAGAATTACCGGGTGATAAAGTTTTAGCAACCATCATAACCCCCATATCATGAAAAAGATAAGCGTGATTATAGTGGATGATGAGCGCCTGGCGCGGGATGAAATTAAACGGATGCTGATGGATTACCCTGATGTAGCCGTTTTGGGCGAAGCCGGGAATGCTGACGAAGCAAAGCACCTTATAGAAAAGTATAACCCCCAGCTGCTATTCCTGGATGTACAAATGCCCGGAAGATCTGGCTTCGACCTGCTGGAAATGCTTTCGGATGTACCCGAAGTTATTTTTACAACTGCCTTTGATCAATACGCGGTTAAAGCTTTTGAGGCAAACGCGCTTGATTACCTTGTAAAACCAATCCGCGATGAGCGTTTTGCAAAAGCCATGCAAAAGGTAAAGGATAAGCTGAGTGTATCGCCTGCTAATCAGCAGATATTTATTAAGGATGGCAACAAGTGCTACTTTGTTAATCCGGCGGATATTTACCTTATCGAATCGATGGATAATTACGCGGTATTGCATTTTGGCAATAGCAAGGCTTTCCTGAAACGCTCGCTCAATCAACTGGAAGAAAAGCTGGATCCGGCGGTGTTCTTCCGGATAAACCGTGCACAGATCGTAAATAAGGCATTTATTGGTCAAATTCATCATTTGGCTGGCGGTAAATTAAATATCAGTTTAAAAACAGGCCGATTGCTGGAGGTATCCGACAGGCAATCGGTGAAATTTAAAACCCTGAACGGACTTTAAAAAGCCGAAAGGATAAGGCTGAAGGCGGAAAGCTTTTTAAGTACATATAAATTAAATAAATAATCAACATAAGAATGCCAGGCAGCATGAAAGTAAATTCACAAGCTTTCTGCTTTAAGCCTTCGGCTTTTAGCTAAAAAAACATTATGAAAAAAATATTGCTATTACTGGCTTTTATAAGCCGGGGGGTAACTCTTTTTGCCCAAAATGTACCCCAAACTGATGCGGAACGGTATATCATTAATGATAGTGTGTTCATTAAAACGCGACAAGGGCATATGCTCTCGGCGGTGGTTGTCCGCAAGCGTGATGTGGCCGGTCCACAGCCTGCTGCTTTGTTTGTGTTTATTTATTCGGATGTTAAAAGGAGCCTGGCCGAAGCCAAATACGCTGCCGATCATGGTTATGTGGGCGTAGTTGCCGACGTGCGTGGTAAGCGCCTGAGCCCCGAAGAAGTGGCCCCCTATGAGCACGATGCCGAAGATGTTTACGAGGTGATAGACTGGGTAAGCAAACAGCCCTGGAGCAATGGAAAGGTTGGGATGTATGGCGGCAGTTATTCGGGCTTTGTGCAATGGGCCGCTTTAAAGTACAAGGTTCACCCTGCGCTTAAAACTATTGTACCGTATGTTTCGGCTATACCTGGGATGGGCCTCCCGATGGAAAATAATGTGTTCCTCAACGCCAATTACGGCTGGGCATTTTACGTAACCAATAACAAATATTTGGATACGGCAACCTACAACAACCAGCAGCGCTGGCGGGATTTAAATGACAAGTGGTACAAAAGCGGTGCAGCATACCGTAAGATAGATAGCGTTGACCACGCCCCCAACAAATGGCTGCAACGCTGGCTGCAGCATCCTGGTTTTGATAAATATTGGCAATCTATGATTCCGTATGGAAAAGAATATGCTAAGATCAATATCCCGGTGCTGGCTTTTGATGGTTATTATGATGATGGGCAAACATCGGGCTTGTACTACCTGCGGCAACTGGCTAAATATAACCCTAATGCCGATTATTATTTGGTGTTGGGTCCGTATGATCATTTTGGCGCGCAAAGGGGCGGAGAAGCCAACCTGCGTGATTATAAAGTTGATCCGGTAGCGCTCATTAATACAAACGAGATCACTTTTCAATGGTTTGATTACATTATGAAACACGGAAAAAAGCCGGCCATATTAAAAGATCGCATTAATTACGAGGTAATGGGCGCCAATCGCTGGGATCATGCGCCATCGCTCGAAAAAATGCACCATAGCATGCTGAAATTATACCTTAGCAATGTTAAAAAGGATGATCAGTTTAAACTTTCGGCACAAAAACCTATCGGCCCGGCATACCTTGAACAGGAGGTTGATTTTGCCGACCGTACCACCATGAACAGTTTTGCCTATCCGTATCCCATTATCCAGAAGGATATTTACAGCAACGGCTTTACTTTCATGAGCGATAGTTTAAAACAACCGCTCATTGTTAACGGGGCGTTCATTGGTCGGCTCACCGCTGCCATTAATAAAAAGGATTTTGATTACAGCGTGGTGCTTTATGAAGTTATGCCCAACGGCGAATATTTTGAACTCAGCTATTTTGTCGGCCGTGCCAGTTACGCCTGGGAGATCAACCATCGCAGGTTATTGCAGCCCGGGAAGATAACAGCCATTCCGTTTTCAAATACCAAGGTGGTAAGCAGGCAATTGAGCCGGGGTAGCCGCTTGCTGGTAGTTATCAACGTAAATAAAAATCGCTTTTGCCAGGTAAACCATGGTACCGGGAAGGATGTAAGTAATGAAAGCATTGCTGATGCCAAAACACCTTTAAAAGTGAAGTGGTATAACAGTAGTTATATTGAGGTGCCGGTATCCAAATGATCGGAGTGGGAAAATAGCTGTCTTTTATAATATCATCAAACAACCATTGCCCATGCGTGTTCATGTATATACCTACTTAACACAACGTATATGGATATGGACAATTCAATATTAAAAAGCATCGCACAGCGATTAATGGCAGATAATAAAGGGCTGCTGGCGATGGATGAAAGCACACCCACCTGCAATAAGCGCTTTGCGGAATTAGGGATACCCCAAACCGAAGAATATCGGCGTAAATATCGCGATCTTATAGTTAATACTTCCGGTTTGGGCGAGTACATTAGCGGGGCAATCCTATTTGATGAAACCATTAAGCAAAGTACTACTGATGGTACCCTGTTTATTGATATTTTAAAACGGAATGGAATAATTCCGGGTATAAAGGTAGATGAGGGGACTATACCAATGGCAGGTTTTCCCGGAGAAAAAATAGCCGAGGGCCTGGATGGCCTGAACGGACGGTTAAAAGCTTATTACGATATGGGAGCCCGTTTTGCTAAATGGCGGGCAGTTATTATTATAGGGAATGATATCCCTTCTTCGGCATGTATAAAGGCCAACGCCTATACGCTGGCACGTTATGCTATTCTTTGCCAGGAAACCGGTTTGGTACCCATTGTTGAGCCGGAGGTGGTGATGGATGGCAACCACTCATTAGCGCAATGTGCTGCTGTAACAACCGAAGTACTGCATGCCGTTTTTAATGCATTGTACCAGCAGCGGGTTGACCTGGAAGGCATGATCCTGAAACCAAACATGATACTGCCCGGAGAAGACAGCCCCGAAAAACCAACCGTTGATGACGTTGCCGAAGCTACTGTAAAATGTTTTTTAAGAACCGTACCTGCCACTGTGCCCGGCATCGCCTTTTTGTCTGGCGGTCAGTCGGCCCAATTAGCTTCAGAGCGCTTGAACAGGATGCACACCCATTTTGGTGAGATTATGCCCTGGGTGCTTACCTTTTCATTTTCAAGAGCGATACAGCAACCCGCGCTGGAGTTGTGGCGGGGCAAGGATGAAAATATTGCGGCAGCCCAGCAGGCCTTGCTCCATAGGGCGGCTTGTAACAGCGCCGCTACAAGGGGTGAATACACTGCAGAAATGGAAACCCCCGGTCAATCCTAAACCACCCTCATTTTGTTGCCTTTTGGCTCGTGCGTAACCTCGGCAAGCCCTAAGGCTTCCATGAGAGGAGGTATGTACATGCCGAAACGTCCGCGCAGGCCCTTTTTTAACCCATACCAGCCGCCAACCGGGTTTGTTTCTGAACGGCCCCATGATTCCACTGTACCTTCTTTGGCTGGCTTTTGCTCATCGGCGCTGCCAAGTTCCATCCAGTCGCCATGTGCTTTTAACATCGCATGCAAATCGGTGAGGCAGCGGTAATCATAATGCAAAACTGTTTTGCCAACAGTGCATACCAAAATTTCTTTACCATCTTTTACATCGGCATGCATGGTATAGTCTGATGATAAGGGTGGTGTTTTTAAAGTCAACGGGTTTTCTTTAGTACCTATCTTATCTTTCATTTTTTTATTGTTTAAGTTTTTTTACCGGGTTAACTCAGCAACCTGATGCTATAAATATACTTAAGTTAAATAGTAGATCCTTTAAGCGCAAACGAATTTATTAAGAGAACCATCGTGTTGTTTTAACACTTAAAACGCCGGTTGGTGGACTATTCATTTGAGACATAATTAAAAGATATGTGATTTTGGCATAATGATATGTGCCATGTGCAATCCTTTGTAAATGATTGTATTTGCCAATTTCTTTATCTATTATAGCAGTGCATAAAAGCTGCAATACGTTTGTTTATATGTATTATCCAACTGCAAACCAATTATAATTTTATGAGTAGCGGCTATAAAAGACGGGACGGTTTTATTGGTGAAAAACTGATAAACGTTCCTTTGAAAATATTGGAAGAGGCTAAAAATAAAGAGCCGGAACTTTTTCCGGTTTACATTACCCAGATAGGATATTTCCCAAAAGCAAGTTTTCATTACCGCGAACGCCGGAAAGGATGTGAGGATAATATACTTATTTATTGCCTGCAGGGGAAGGGGCATTATATATTGGACGATAAGCGGTATGAGGTAAGCTGCAACCAGTTCGTCATCATCCCGGCTACAAATAAGTACATGCGCTACTGGGCAGATAATGATGATCCATGGACTATTTACTGGGTTCATTACACGGGAGCTGGTATTGATGCTTTTAACCGGGCACTTAAGCTGGGTATATCAAACGGACCTTTATTGATACCATTTAATGAGAAAGCATTAGAAATTTGGGAGTACATATATAAAACGCTTGAAATGGGCTATAATATTGAAAACCTATGTAATGCCAACTTTTGTCTTTACCATTTTATTGCTACGTTTCTGTTTCAGCATCGCCAGGTTAAAAATAAAACAGACAACGGAGGGGATATTATCACCAAAACTATTCACCGTATGCGCAGCAATATCAGCAAAAAACTTTCGGTGGAAGAAATGGCCCAAAGTCATAGTTTATCGGTATCGCACTTTTCAAACCTCTTTCGTAAAGCTACCGGAATGCCGCCTATAGATTACTTTATCCATATAAAAATGCAAAAGGCCTGCCAGTTGTTGTATACAAATGGCGAAAAGATAAGGGATATAGCTACCGGCCTGGGTTATGAAGATCCGTATTACTTTTCGCGGATATTTAAAAAATACATCGGCTCATCGCCGGAACAATACCGGTTAAATGTTAAAAATGCAGGTTGATTGTACTAATAGCCTCCCGGCATATTCATTAGTTTTTATCTGGATTTTTGCGCTACTGTTAAGAATGGTTCTAAATAAAACATATCACTTGTAATAAACATTATTAGCTATACGTTTTGTACTTTTGCATTTCTATTAATTTTATATAAACCGCAAATGAAAAAAAGTTCAATTTTTGGCCTTATTGTTATAGCTATCGCTATAGCGGTTATCATTAGTGTATACTCCAACTCAAGTACTTATGGTTCTTTTGGCGATGCCTCAAAAACCAACAGCGAATTACATATTGTAGGGCACCTTAATAAATCAAAAGAGTTGTTTTATGATGCTACTAAGGATGCCAATTACTTTTCGTTTTACATGAAGGATAATAAGGGCGAGGAACGTAAGGTTATTTTTACAGGTACCAAGCCAGAGGATTTTGAACGGAGCGAACAACTGGTGCTTACCGGCGCTATGGTTGGCAACGAGTTTCATGCATCCAAGATCCTGATGAAATGCCCATCAAAATACACCCAGGATAAAATAGAAGTTACAGAAGTTAAGGCCAAACAGGCCAGTATATAAAACCATTTTGATGGATACAGTTTTTAAAGGTGAACACCTTTTACCGGGCCAGATAGGTCAGTTTTTTATCGTTCTTTCTTTCGGAGCCGCTCTTTTATCTTGTATCAGTTATTACTTTGCCACTACCGAAGACGCAGGGAAACAGGATAGTATTTGGCAAAAACTTGGCCGTATAGGCTTTTTTGTTAATACAGCCGCTATATTGGGTATAGGCACCTGCCTGTTTTACCTTATTTACAAGCATTATTTCGAATACCATTACGCCTGGGCTTATACCTCGCGTTCATTGCCTATTTATTACATCATATCAGCTTTTTGGAACGGACAGGAGGGGGGCTTTTTGCTATGGTTGTTCTGGCAGTCGGTTTTAGGTATTGTACTCATCTTCAAGGCTAAATCATGGGAGCGCCCGGTGATGACAGTTGTAGCCCTATCGCAGGTAATGCTGGCTACCATGGTTTTAGGTGTTGAGGTATTGGGCCAGCGAATAGGCAGCTCGCCATTCCTGTTGTTAAGGCAATCAATGGAGGCACCCATTTTTTCGAACCCCAATTACCTTGAGTTTATAAAAGACGGGCAGGGCATGGTGCCGTCACTGCAAAATTACTGGATGATCATTCACCCGCCAACGCTGTTCCTGGGCTTTGCATCAATGGTGGTGCCTTTTGCTTACGCAATTGCGGGGCTTTGGCAAAAAAGGTATAAAGATTGGGTGCAACCTGCTATACCTTACACGCTGTTTGCCTGTATGATACTGGGTACCGGTGTGGTAATGGGCGCGTTCTGGGCTTATGAATCGCTTAATTTTGGTGGTTTCTGGGCATGGGACCCGGTAGAGAATGCTTCTATTTTCCCCTGGATAACCCTGGTGGCAGCGGTTCACGTGCTTGTTGTTTATAAAAATACAGGTCATTCATACTTTACAGCTACGTTTTTAGTGTTGATAAGCTTTGTGCTGGTATGGTACTCATCGTTCCTTAACCGCAGCGGTATTTTGGGCGATACTTCCGTACACTCTTTTACCGACCTTGGCATGTTTTGGCAGCTGGTTATAGGCATTATGTTGTTCCTGGTACTATCGGTAGTATTGCTGGTACGCAGATGGAAGGAATTGCCTATCACCAAAAAGGACGAAGAAACTTACAGCCGCGAATTCTGGATGTTTGTGGGCGCTGTATTTTTGAGTCTTTCGTGCTTTCACTTACTGGTAGTAACCTCTGTACCGGTTTGGAACGAGATACTTAAAACCAAGATAGCGCCGCCAACTACTAAGCATTACAACGTTATCCAATCGTCGTTTGTATTGGTAATAACTCTCTTAACCGGCTTTACCCAGTTTTTAAAATATAAAAAGACTGATGTTACCAGGTTTTTTATCACAACAGGTATTTACCTGCTGTTTGCAGCTTTGGTAACAGCGCTTATTGTTTATGCTACAGGTGTATACAAACTTAATATGGTGTTTGTGCTGGTAATGTGCGGCTCGGTATATTCGGTAATAGCCAATGTCAAAGTACTGGCAGATGCCTTTAAAGGCAAGTTTAAACTGGCCGGTTCTGCGGTTGCGCACATCGGTTTTGGTTTGCTGATGATAGGCGCGCTTATATCGGCAGGTACCAGCTCGGTAATTTCAATAAACAACACCGGCGAAGGTTTTTCCCAGGATTTTGCCAAAGAACAAAACCCACGCGAAAATATAACAGTATATCGTAACCAGCCTCTAAAAATGGGCGATTATATGGTAACTTATGTTGGCGACTCTATATCATCGCCCAATCACTTTTTTAAGATCAATTACAAAAAGGTAGATGCCGCCGGTAAAGTAACCGATGAGTTTACACTGAAACCAAAAGTACAGGTAAATAAAGGTCAGCTGGCTTCTTCGCCGGATACCAGGCACTATTTGCTGCATGATTTGTATACGCACATTACCATGACCAATGCCATTACCGCAACTGAAGGAGGGAGTGAGAACGCTGATGCTGCTCATGATGCCGATAACGATGACAAGAACTACGATGCCCCTGTAGCACATGAAGTTGCACCGGGTGATACCATTAGATACCGCGACGGATATATTGTACTGAAAGCCTTAAACAAGGAGACCAAAGTGCAGAACATTCCGCTTACAGATAGCGACGTAGCCATTGGCGCCGACCTTGAAGTAGTATCAAATGGTAATAAGTATAGCGCAAGGCCGGTATATATGATCAAAAATGGTAACGTATTTGATTTTGCCCGTAAGGTTGATGACGCCGGTTTAAAACTGCGTTTCAGCAAGGTGATACCAGAGACTAAGAAGGTAGAGATTATGGTTTTTCAGCAGCCGGAAAGCAAGAAGAAATTTGTGGTGATGAAAGCTATCCAGTTTCCCTATATCAACTTCTTTTGGGCCGGTACTATCATTATGGTGATAGGGTTCTTTCTATCAATACTTCGCAGAAACAAGGAACTAAAGGCCGTTTAAGTGTTTATTGGATGGATAASCGTTTAATATCCCATCATAAAAACATATTAAATGATGGTTTTACCATAATAAATGATGTTTATGGCGATGCTGAAGTTAAGGGTATTCTTGATGTTATAGCATCTGCCGATCAATCAAACCCGGCATTCCGCAAAACCGAAGACCTGTTTGCCATAAGGCAATTTTTAAAGGAATTACCACGGGTGGTTCCTTTAATTTTTAACAGCAATTTAAAAACACTTATTCATACGCTGTTTGAAAAGAGTTACTTTGTTGTAAAATCCATTTATTTTGATAAGCCCGAAGCAAGTAACTGGTTTGTAGCCTGGCACCAGGATTTGACCATTGTTGTTGATAAAAAGGCGGAGATCTCTGGTTATGGTCCGTGGACAATTAAGCAAAACCAGTTTGGCGTGCAGCCGCCATTAGATATTCTCCAAAACAATTTCACTATCCGAATACATCTGGATGATACTGATCAGGACAACGGTGCATTAAAGGTGATCCCCGGATCGCACAAGAAAGGTATCTATCGACCTGAAACTATCAACTGGCAGGCCGAAACAGAGGTTACCTGTAATGTAAAAGCAGGCGGCCTGATGTTCATGCGACCCTTGTTGCTCCACGCATCAAACCGAACCACCAATAATAAAAAACGCCGGGTGATTCATATTGAGTTTAGTAAGGTTGAATTGGCTGCAGGATTGGATTGGGGTGAGAGGGAAGTGATATAATAAAAAAAATATTGTTAACTCCCGGCGAGATTATCTTACTCGTTAGCCCCTTGTTCTACATATTTTATACCTGCACTAACAAAAAACTTTTTTAATAAGTCAAATTTTTGGTTGCATGTTTTGCCTATACCTATATTGTTTGATTGAGAAGAATAGTCATGGCAATGAAAGCAGATGTCAATGTGGTCAATTACTGTGCCTTTTTTGTTAAAAAAGATTAAAGAATTACGTGGCTCAAAACATGATCTGGATGGCTTGTAATAAAGCCCATCTTTTTTTTAAAATCGGTGTTAAAAATGATATTTGTTAGCTGATTAATTTGGTCTTGGTTTAATATTTTATATTCAAGTAATGTAGAGTAATCTAATTTGTTTTTAATGATTACTAAGCCTTTTTGTTGTTGTTTTTCTTTATAAGTGAAGGTTTTTGTGGGATGCAAAGTATCTGAAAATAGCGACGGATCTGGTTCAAGATAATACAAATATGATACTGCCAATATTTTAACTGCTTTTGAATATGGATACTTTTTTAAGCGCTGGGCAATCTTATACTGATAAGTAAAGGTGCAATTATCATATTCGGGTTTCCACCGTTTATATAGTTCATACTGTTTATTATATTCTGCTTTTAATTTTGCATACTTATTTTTCTGCTTAACATACCTGTTGGTGTCAGCTGCAAATGTACCTGCATGGCTATTGTAGCTAAGCCCCATCAACAAAAACAAACAAAACAATAGTATAGGTTTCATTTGATTAAGTTACCCAAAATTAAATTACCCCTGTTTCAGAAACGATAATATTTTAGCATTAACTAAATCAGGTTTTTCCAGGTATGGCAAATGCGCGGCATCGGTAACCGGGAAAAAATCAACCTTTAGCACACTGCGAATAGAATCGCTGAAACGGAAAGGCACTGTTTTATCATCCTTGCCCCATATTAGTAATACTGGTTTATTGGCGCCGTTGAGGCAGATATTGCTTTCGCGACCACTTTCGTTGTAATCATACAGGGTTGATACCAGTGCATTTCTGAAGCCTTTGTATTTCATTTGCGGCAGATAAAGTTTTTCCCATCCCGGGTGCAGCTTCGGGTATTTAAAATCTGTAACCTGGCCCCTGGCACGCTCATCAGAGTTTACAGCTTCGTTATACATGGTTATATATTTAGGTGCATTTGGCTTTTTGTTTTCGTATGCCGGATCAATAAGTATAACTTTGTTTATCAGATCGGGATGCTTGCAGGCAAAGTTGGTTACAATTTTGCCACCGAAAGATACGCCGGCCAAATTAACTTTGCCTTGCAGTTTTAACTGTTTAATAAGTTCGAGTAGCTGGTTGTCGTATAGTTCTTTATCATAAACAACGTCGGGCCTGTCAGAGTAGCCCCTGCCATAGGTGTCATATCGTAATACTTTATATCCTTTATTAATAAGGTATTCATATGTACCATCCCATATATAATACGGAACACTAAAGCCATGAACAAGTATAATTACTTCGCCATTTTGGGGGCCTTTAAGTTCGTAATGGGTAACGCCCTGGCTTAATTTGACAAAGCTGCCTGCAATATTTTTACGGTCGGTATCGGTTAATATTTTTTTCTCTTTATTGTTATATTCATAAAAACAATATAATATTAAAGAGGCTGCGCCAACCAGGAATATTATAATTATTATACTTACTTTAAGTATTTTCATAGCGTATTTAGATGATGTTTACTAAAATACACAAATATTTAATTGGTTTTAACCTGTTTAGGGTTTAAATTGTAAAATTAATATGCGCATAACATTAATAGGATCGGGCAATGTGGCAACACATATGGCGGCGGCTTTTAAAAATGCCGGTCATCGTATAGTACAGGTTTATAGCCCAAACATGCACAATGCGGCGTTATTAGCTTATCATGTAGGCGCTACTGCCATAAATACACTCAGCGATATTGACCCCAATACAGATATATTTATTATCGCGGTTAAAGATGATGCCATTGCCGGGGTTAGCGAAGCGCTGGCCAAATATCAAAAACTAATAGTGCATACCTCCGGCTCAACAAACCTGGATGTATTATTGACTTTTACCGATAAAGCCGGAGTGCTTTATCCCCTCCAAACCTTTAGCAAAACCCGCGAAGTTGATTTTGCAACTGTTCCACTATGTATTGAAGCAGCAAACGAAAGTATATATGCCGATTTAGAGCAGCTTGCTACTACAATAAGCAATAATATTTATTGCGTTAGCTCGGCAGGGCGTAAAATATTGCACCTGGCAGCGGTGTTTGCATGTAATTTTCCTAATTACTTGTATGAGGTGTCAAGGCAACTGCTAACTGATCACGAAATGGACTTTAATTTACTAAGGCCACTGATACTGGAAACCGCCCAAAAGGTGCAGCAACAATCACCTGCAGCCGTGCAAACCGGTCCGGCGGTGCGTAATGATCAAATAACTATGAATAAGCACCTGGAAATGCTTGCCGACCAGCCCCAATTGCAACAAATATATACATTGCTAAGTCAGGGTATTATCAAAAACAATAATGGAGGGCACGGGGATAAGTAATTTTGTTACTTTTGCCTAAATGAACATTTTTAAAGTAAAGATAAACTTCGAGGAGAATGGGCACAATACAATTGAACTGCCAATAGCCGAGGGAGAATCTGTATTAGATGTGTGCCTGGAGAATGGCATCGAACTACAGCATAATTGTGGCGGCGTTTGCGGATGTAGCACCTGCCATGTTTACGTTAATAAAGGAATGGACAACGTCCAGGAAATATCTGATAAAGAGGAGGATTTTATTGACAGGGCCGTTGACCCACGTATCAACTCGCGCCTGGGTTGCCAGTGTGTAATTGTTGATGGCGATATAGAGGTTACCCTGCCAGATCAATCGCAGTTCCTTGGTCATTAAGAGGTTTATTAAGACCCCCAAAGCACTAAGATAGAAATGCGTACAATACATAACGCATCGCGTAATTAAGTATATAACCAAAAAAAATGAGCGAGAACAAATTTGCCTTACCAATTCACTGGAACGACTACGAAGATATTGCCATTGAACTTTACGAAAAGTTTGGTGATGACTTTGACGAATCGAAAATATATCGGATCCGGTTTACCGAACTATTGGAATGGGTACTAAGCCTGCCCAACTTTGCCGGCACAAGGAGCGAATCAAACGAAGGTCACCTGGAGCAGATTCAATCGGCCTGGGTATATGAGTGGCGGGATAATCAATAGAGTTGTGAGTGGTGAGGAGATAGTGGTGAGTTTAAGAGATCGGTCTTAAATCAAAATCATCAGTCCAATCGGTGTAATCACCTAATAATCGGTGAAATCATAAAAATATATGGAGTCATTTCTAAATAAATTAAAAGATATAACCACGTTTATTTTTGATGTGGATGGTGTGCTTACAGATGGTTCTGTTTTTGTGACCGAAAGCGGCGAACAAAGCAGGGCTTTTAATATAAAGGATGGCTATGCCCTGCAGTTGGCCGTTAAATGCGGTTATAATGTTTGTGCCATATCTGGTAGCAGGTCAAAAAGTGCTATATACCGTTTAAACAGCCTGGGGATCCAGGATGTTTATATGGGTACACATACCAAATCGCAGCGTTTTAAAATTTACCTGGAAGAGAAGGCTATTATTGCTACCAATGTGTTATACATGGGCGATGATATACCCGACCTGGAAGTAATGAAACTTGCTGGTTTACCCGTTTGTCCTGCCGATGCTGTTGAAGAAATAAAAGCAGTAAGCGCTTATGTATCGCCTTATGGCGGCGGCAAAGGCTGCGCCAGGGACATTATTGAAAAAGTACTTAAGGTACAGGATAAATGGATGAGCCAGGAAGCTTATAGCTGGTGATTTAAGTCAAAAGTCAAAAGTCTTTTATCCTTTGTCTGAAAATCCTTCGTCCACAAATCCTTCATCCAAAATGAATATTCCCAAAATTATTCTCGCATCTAAATCGCCACGCAGGCAGGAGCTTTTGCGCTTGATGGACYTGGAGTTTGAGGTGGTGCTGAAGGACGTGGATGAATCATATCCCGATGGTTTAACACCACAGGAAGTTGCCGTTTATATAGCCCGTAAAAAAGCCGAAGCATTTGACGAAACGATAGGAGATGAGGTAGTTCTTACTGCCGATACCATTGTTTGTGTTGATGGCCGGATATTGGGTAAACCCGAAACTCCTGAACATGCCATTCAAATGCTGCAAATGCTATCGGGCAAGTTGCATTTGGTGGTAACCGGGGTGTGCCTATTATATAAGCATAAATACAATAGTTTTTTTGATATATCTGAAGTGTTTTTCCGTAAGATGAGTTTGGAGGAGATCACCAGTTATGTGGTTGAATATAACCCCCTTGATAAGGCTGGTTCATACGGAATTCAGGAACGGATTGGACTTATAGGCATCGAAAAAATATATGGCTCATACACCAATGTAGTGGGCCTGCCAACCGAGAAATTATACGCCCAGTTAGTTAATTTAAATAAATAATATTTAAATTAAACCTTTTGTTTTTCATAAGTCTAATACTCAAATATAACAGAGCTAATTTGTCATGAAAACAACCATTAATTTAGGGCTGGTATTGTTGCTGGTATCTGCCCTATCTGCTTGCAGCAGTTACAACTATTACACCGCAGCAAAAAACAAAACAAATCTTTCAGCCTACCGTACATTTGCCTGGCTTCCGCCAGATGCGCAGCCAAACAAGGCAGGTGGTATAGTGAAAAAAGAAATTGCCGATGAGAAGGTTAAAGAAACTACCATTCAGGCATTAACGGCTAAAGGGCTTAAATTACAGGAAAACGATCCGGATTTGCTGGTAAGCTATTCTACAGTGACCGGGAGAGGTGTAAAAAATGAATTTTACCCTGCCTATTATGGCTCACTTTACTCCGGCTGGGGTTGGGGCGGTTTTGGCTGGGGCTATCGTTCGTTTTATGGCGGCTATGGCTGGGGATACCGCCCGTTTTATGGTGGATTTGGTTGGGGATATCCATATTATGGTTATGGTGGAGGTGGTGTTATGGCCCGCGTACCTTACAAAGAGGGTACTTTGATCATCGACATTATTGACCGTAATACAAGGCAGTTGATATGGCGCGGTTTTGGTGTTGGCGAATTACATAACCCAAAAACAACTTTAAAAGAATTACCTAAGGTAGTTAATGGTATATTGCAGCAACTGCAATTAAACCAGGTTAACCGCCCGGCGGTACTTGATACCAAAAAAGCATAAACTATTTTATTCTCCTGCAAGCGATAAAATAAACAAAAAACCTCTTTAGGCTTTAAGCTTAAAGAGGTTTTTTGTTTGCATTGTATTTAGACTGAGGCGTTATTTCTTCACAAATTTGGCTTTGCCAAGCGAATTTCCGCTATCGTCTTTTAATTCGGCAATGTATATGCCTGGGTTAAACTGCGATACGCTTTCGCTCCAGTTAGTGCTGTCAGAAGTTTTTTGCAGCACCATGCTGCCGGTTACATCATAAATATTCAATTTGTATTTTGAAGGTGCCGTAGTTGTTTTACCATTAGTAATAGCAATATTCAAGGTTTCAACGGTAGGGTTAGGGTATACACTAAACATACTTGCGTTACCGCTTTTATCATAATAAATATTAACCGGCCCGGCATAAGTAATATTACCAAACAGATCTACTTGTTTTAAACGGTATACATTGTCGCCCGTGTTTGGTGTTTTATCGGTGTACTTATAAATAGTACCCCCATTGCTTTGGGTGTGATAAACAGATGAATAGTCTTTGCCGCTTGTTTGCTGCTTTTCAAGGGTGAAGAAATAATTGGGGCCCTCGTTGTAAGCCCTCCAGGTAAGCAGTACCCCATCTGTAGCTTTTTGAGCTGTAAATGTGGGCAGTTGATATTTAGATGCAGGCAGTTGCTGAACGGTTAGTTCAAAGCGGTTAGCACCAAAGGTGTTGGTGTCACTTCTGGAGATGTTGAATGCGTATGATTTATACCGGCCAATATCTAACGAATCCTTTTTAAAATGATCAAGCAGGGTAATTTTATAATTGTTTGTATCAATGTTGCGAATGCCTTCAATTTTTAAGCTATACATGCCATCAGTTTTACCATTTGCAAAAAGCTTTATTCTGACACCCTGCCTATAATCGGGAAAATG
>NZ_JBFUKX010000076.1:0-18540 GCF_056400605.1 Mucilaginibacter sp. P5_A4
AGCCTAATGGAGCATAAGTAAAAATGGCATTAAATTTTTGTTCAGAAAGATTTATCTCATTCTCCATAATTAAATCTGATCGTTATGAAATCGTTTGGCTGCAAATACAAATGCAACATTGTTATAATGGTTTATAGTGTACCGTATACGTTTGTTTTTTGCGAATGGTTTCTTTTTAGTTAAATTCAGACAGCCTGTATCTTTTAAACCCAAAAAACAGAATCGGGCTCCACGAAAAGTTGTCGATTTATACTTCCTGGTTTTCAGTTTGATCTATATTGAATGAGCCAGACTGGTTTGAAATCGCCCGGGCTGAACAAAAAGTGCCAATATGCTCCGGTAAAAAGGCCTCCCTTTTGTGCGCTTTTTGGTGGAAAAAATGGGAAATTGGGGTGGTTTTTTTTAAAACCGACCGCTTTTCAGAAAAAAATGATGTTTTTTATCAAAAAACACGCAAATTTTCGTCAAAAAATTAGTCTACTAATTCTATAGTGCATATATTTGTCCTAATTGTTATTATCGATCTAACCAATTAGTTCTTTATGGTAAATAATGAGGTCAGTCAACTAAAAAAAAGAGACAGCCATCGGCTTTCTCTTTTTTTGTTTTAATACCCTTTATTTGTCAAATATTAAACATCGATTTTACTATTCAGGCGGCTTTAAGCTAACACCTCCTCCAGCACATCTCCCGAGCGGATGTTTCCAAAGCCCTCAATATGCAGGGCGTAATACTCCATCAATTTATGCACCAGGTACCGCCTTTCATCATTGCTGAATTTTAATTGCTCCATGTTTTCAAAACTGCATTGCAGCACCAGGCTAAAGTTTTGTGTATGCGGGGGCGAAAGGTACATCACACTATCGGGCTTGTATTTAGTAAACGTGCCGTCCTTCAGGTCGAAGTAATCAGCTTTACCAATTAAAAACTTATCAGGGTAAAAACCAAGGTAACGGGTAAGCTGGGTTAAAAACAGCAGGTGAAAGTTGGCTACATTCCCGGTTTGATGATCGAGCCATTCGATGGCGTTAAACACAAAATCAAAAATATTTTCTTCGGCAGATTGCTGCTTTATCGCTTTATACAGCACTTCGTTCAAAAAAATAGCGATACAGCTTTTGATAACATCGTATGGAATAGTTTGCAGCACCGGCGCGTTTTTAAGTTCGGTTATGCGCTGTACGCTGCCGGTATTTTTATGATAAACCACCAGATCGAGCAAATGCAGGGGTTGCAGCATATTACGGCCTATTTTAGCTTTTGGCTTTTTGGCTCCGTTGATAATGTATGATTGCAGGCCAAATTTTTCGGTGAAGATCTGAACGATCACGCTGCTTTCTCCATAGTCCGTTGCTTTAAATACAATGCCCCTGGTTTTATGCAGCATGGGTTATCAATAAAATTAGTTTGGGTAAAAATATAACGATGCCGGTGATGAGCGCAAATAAAGCGGCAATAACCACGGCAGCGGCGCAAACATCTTTCACGTGACCTGCCTTTTCATTGTATCCCGGCGATACCAGGTCGGTAAGGGTTTCAATCCCGGTATTTAAAAGCTCCGTTATTAAAACAATGGCTATACTCAGCATGATCCATTCCCATTCGGCGGACGAAATTTGTAGCCCTCCCCCCAAAACAATGGCAATAAAACTCAAAACCAGGTGAATCCTGAAATTGGGTTGGGTTAATGTAGCATATCTTAAACCTTTAAAAGCAAAGCCAAAACTGCTGATCAGTCTTTTCATGTATCAAAAATACAGGTTTTAGACGTTTTTCCCGCAAAGGCGCCAATATGGGCAGGATTACCAATGCTTAACAAAGCATCTGATTAATAACAAACCTTATATCATTTATCTCATTTAAACTAAGCTTGCCTATGATGTCGCCAATCCTTACCCGGTCAACTGTTCGAATCTGATCTAACATGATAGAACCCTTTTCACTTTTTACTTCACATATTACCCTTGAAGGGTAAGGCTTAAGAGTATGTGTTAATGGGGCAATAATAATTGTTTTTATATACCTGTTCATTTCATCAGGAGACAAAATAACGCATGGTCGGGTTTTATTAACCTCGCTACCTACAGTTGGGTCAAGATTTATCCAATGGATGGAATACTGTTTTATTTCCATGTCCACTCATTGGTATCTTCATCCTCAAAAGTGTCCGGAATAATCAATTCATTGTCGCCTGTTTTCGCCATTTCCCGGAAAGCTTCTGCCCAGCCCTTTCGTTTATGCTCATTGGCAGGACTTATAACAATAGTATTGCCCTTTACTTCGATGTTTATTTCATTTTCAATGAAGCATTGTTTTAAAAAACTCTGTGGCAAAATTACCCCTTTAGAATTTCCTATGTTTCTGATATTAGATTGCATACAATAAAGTTATAACAAATTATAACAAATTACAAATATTGGAGGCCTTTCTTTTGCAATTTTACTTAAGGGGTTTTTAACATAAGACATCTATTGGTTGGATAAAACCCTGTAAAATTTGAGTCGCTTTTTCATTTTCACAAAGTCAAATTGTTCAATCGGCAGATAGATCAAATTTCGTAGTTTAGCGGCGCCCTTAATTTACTGCGCATGTTCTGGAAAAATACAGCATCTTTTATTCTTAAAAACAGGCTCTTCGTGCTGATAAGCGTTGTCGCGCTGAGTGTTTTTATGGGATATGAGGCATCCCGGGTAAAAATAACCTTTAACGGCGGCAAGGTACTTCCCGTTACCGATTCGGCCTATATCCGTTACAACCAGTTTAAAAAAATGTTTGGCCAGGATGCTTCGTCTATGGTGATCGGCATAAAATCAGGTAAGATATTTAACAAGGATGTATTTAACGACTGGTACCAGATAGGTTATAGCCTGAAACAAGTAAAAGGCATTAAGGCGGTAATATCGGCAGCCAACGTTTATAACCTGCAAAAAGATACAACTCAACATCGTTTTGTTATAAAGCCGCTTGTTACCGGGGTACTGCAAAGCGCACAAGCGGTTGATAGCGTGAAACAGCAACTGGCAAACCTGCCATTTTATAAAGGCCTGATTTTAAGCAACGATGGCAAATCAACGTTAATGGCCATTACTTTTGATGATAAAATCATCAATACACCGTACCGGGTACCTATCATTAATAGAATAAAAAAATTAGGCGCGGCTTTTGAGCAAAAGCATGGCATAAAAGTACATTACTCCGGCCTGCCGCTCATCCGTACCGTGGTGGGCGACCTGGTTGCACATGAGTTTTCGATGTTTCTTAGCCTATCGGTATTAATTACGGCGCTGATACTGTTGCTCTTTTTCCGTTCGTTTTTCCCGGTGATTTTCCCGGTGATCATCGTAGTTTTAGGGGTGGTTTGGAGCCTGGGTACATTGGTGCTGATGCACTACGAAATGACTATTCTTACGGGTATCATCCCGCCTCTTGTGGTAGTTATCGGGATTCCCAATACCATATTCATCCTCAATAAGTATTACCACGAGTTTGAACTGAGCGGCCATAAATTACAGGCACTTCACATAGCCATCGAAAAAGCGGGCATAACTACCTTTATAGCTAATGTTACCACAGCTATCGGCTTCGGCGTATTGTGTTTCACTAACAGCGAACTGCTAACCCAGTTTGGTTTGGTTGCCTCCATAAGTATTATGGCCACCTTTGCATTGAGCCTTATCCTGGTGCCTATCATCTTTAGTTATTTACCATCGCCCAAACCGCAAAAAGCAGGCATTAAGGATAGTAAATTAATGAAACAACTACTCATTAGCCTGGATAATTTAGCGCACAACAAACGCAAAGTCGTTTATATAACTACCCTGGTGCTTGTAGTGATATCCGCCATCGGCATTACCAAAATAAATATCAATGGCTATGTTGTTGACGACCTGCCCCAGCACAATAATACCCTGGAAGATCTTAAGTTTTTTGAATCGAACTTTAACGGCGTACTTCCATTGGAAGTAAGTATTGATACCAAACGTAAAAATGGCGTAATGAACCAGGCGGTAATTCGCAAGGTTGAGAAACTGGAACAACTCATATCATCCTACCCGGAGTTTAGCCGGTCGATATCACTGATACAGGTTTTAAAATTCAGCACACAGGCTTTTTATGGCGGCAGCCCCGAATATTACCGCCTGCCCGATGGTTTGGAGCAAAATTTTATCCTCAACTATGCGGGCAACTCGGGCAAAGGCACCAGCGCACTCAACACCTATTTAGATAGCACCCACCAGGTAACAAGGGTTACTTTTGAAATGATTGACGCCGGGTCAAAAAAAATGAACGCGGTCCTGGCCAATCTACAGCCACGTATCGACTCGATATTTAACCCCAAAAAATTCCATGTGGAGCTTACAGGCAGCAGCATTATATTTATAAAGGGTACAAACTACCTGCTTACCAACCTTTACGAGAGCCTGGCCTGGGCCATTTTTTTAATCGCCGGGGTAATGTGGGTCCTGTTCCGTGGTGTAAAAATGATAGCCATTTCTTTACTGCCAAACCTGGTACCATTAATAATTACAGCAGGTATTATGGGCTTCTTTGGCATCCCGCTTAAACCATCAACCATCCTGATATTCAGCATAGCTATGGGGATCTCCAGCGACCAAACCATTTATTTCATCACCCGCTACCGGCACGAGCTGCGCAACAGCAATAAAAGGGTTTCTACAATTGTATCCGATACCATTCGCGAAACCGGGGTAAGCATGATATTTATAGCTACGGTACTTTTCTTTGGTTTTGGCGTGTTTGTGGTATCCAAATTTGGTGGTACGCAGGCATTGGGAATCCTTTTATCTATCACGCTGCTGGTAGCTATGATTAGTAACCTTACCTTGTTGCCGGCATTTTTATTGAGCCTTGAAAAAGGGACAGACCGGAAGAACCTGAAGGGGCCTGATATAGAAGAATAGAAGCCTCACCCTGCCCTCTCCTGAAGGAGAGGGTTCTGAAAAGTGTGGTGGCATCAAAATAAAAACTATCAAATTTGTTAATCAAGTTAAATTTGGGGGGGGGGGCGTTCATGAAGGCGCTGCCATTTAAGTAAGACTTATGGATCTTAAACTCAACAACAAAGTAGCTGTAGTGCTTGCAGCAAGCAAGGGACTTGGCAAGGCAATTGCAACGGCGCTATCTGCCGAAGGGGCAAAGGTTATCATCGGCTCGCGCGATGACGCAGAACTAACCAAAACAGCCAATGAGATAAAACAGCTTACCGGTAACCCGGTTGCGGCCATCCCTGTTGATGTTTCAAATGCCGGCGAGATAAATGCCTTTATAACTAAAGCCGCTGCTGCATTTGGGCGGATCGACATCTTGCTGAATAACGCCGGCGGACCACCATTTGATAAGTTTGAGAACTTTGACGACGAGCAATGGCAAAAGGCTTTTGAGCTCAATCTGCTCAGCTTTGCCCGTTTAAGCAGGTTGGTATTACCACATATGCAAGAAACCGGGAGCGGACGCATCATTAACATCATCAGCGGCTCGGTAAAGGCTGTACTGGGCAACTCGGTACTGTCAACCAGTATGCGGATGGGCGTGGTTGGCATGGCCAAGCTAATGGCCGATGAGTTTGGGCCATACAATATCACTGTAAACAATGTTGCGCCGGGTTTGATACTCACCGATAGAATTAAGCATACTTTCCCTAAAGACGTAGACCCGGAACAAGCAATAAAGGATAAAGCTAAAAGCATTCCGCTGGGACGCATTGGTAAACCGGAAGAACTGGCCGCGCTGGTTGCATTTTTAGCATCTGAACAGGCGGCTTATATTAGCGGGACAACCATTCAGGTTGATGGTGGAGCGAACCGGGCTATTTTTTAATTTCTGAACCGGAATTTATCGAAATAACAGAATTAAAAAATTAGATTCAGCCAAAAAACGCGGCTATTTACTTTCCTTCAAATAATCTATCAGTAAAGTAATAATACTCACTATACCGGCCATGGTTAACCCGGTGGCGCCGCCTTGCATAAGTACCTTCCATTTGGAATCCTGCAGCGCCGGAATAACCATTGATGTCGAAAACAAGATCACGGCTACCAGCAGCATTAGTATAGTACGCTTTACTTTATTATTTTTCACCCCTCTAAATTAAAAAAATCATTTATAAATTCCGTATTTTTGCAACCTCTTAAAAAAGAGGTGATAAAAGGTAGAATATATACATGTACAAAGAATATAAGCAGTTAAACTTATCGCAAACAGGCAAAGAGGTACTGGAGTTTTGGAAACGGAACAACATCTTCGAAAAAAGTATCAGCAGCCGCCCGGCGAGTAACCCTTACACTTTTTACGAAGGGCCGCCGAGCGCAAATGGCATGCCCGGTATTCACCACGTAATGGCGCGTTCTATAAAGGATATTTTTTGCCGCTATAAAACCCTAAAGGGATACCAGGTTAAACGCAAAGGCGGCTGGGATACCCATGGCCTGCCAATTGAGCTGGCTGTTGAAAAAGCCTTAGGAATAACCAAAGACGATATTGGCAAAAAGATAACTGTTAAGGAATATAACGATGCCTGCCGCAAAGAGGTAATGCGCTATACCGATGTATGGAACGACCTGACCGAAAAAATGGGTTATTGGGTTGATTTGAATGACCCATACGTCACCTACAAAAACGAATACATTGAAAGCCTTTGGTGGATACTGAAGCAGCTTTATGATAAAGACCTTTTGTACAAAGGATATACTGTACAGCCTTATTCGCCAAAATCGGGCACGGGCTTAAGCTCCCACGAGCTTAACCAGCCGGGCACCTATAAAATGGTGAAGGATACTACCATTGTTGCCCAGTTTAAAGTAAAACGCGACCAGGATTCCGGATTTTTATTTGAAGGCGTAAATACAGATGTATTTATATTAGCCTGGACAACTACGCCATGGACCCTGCCCTCAAACTGCGCATTAGCAGTAGGGGAGAGCATCACTTACGCTAAAATAAGCACCTTTAACCCTTATACCTACGAGCCAATTTGCGTTGTTTTAGCAAAAGATCTGGTTAAAAAATACTTTAAGGCAGAAGGTGAAACCGCGTCTTTTGAAGATTACAAAGGCGGCGATAAAATCATTCCATGGAAATTACTGGCAGAGTGTAAAGGAAGCCAGCTATTGGGCATCCACTACGAACAACTGATGCCTTACGTAAGCAATGATGACCTGGAGAAAAACGCCTTCCGTGTTATCCCTGCCGATTTTGTTACTACCGAAGATGGTACCGGCATCGTGCACACGGCATCTGTTTTTGGTGCGGATGACTTCCGGGCCTGTAAAGAGAACAACGTACCATCGGTAATGGTAAAGGACGAAAACGGTAAAGAAGTTCCACTTGTTGATAAACAAGGTCGTTTTGTTAACGAGGTTAACGATTTTGCGGGTTACTACGTTAAAGAAGAATACTATAGCGATGCAGAACGCGCCGAGCCGGGTTTTAAACCTACCGACGTACTGATCTCTATCAAACTAAAAACTGAGAATAAAGCATTCGATGTTAAAAAATACGAGCACAGCTACCCGCACTCCTGGCGCTCAGATGAGCCTATTTTATACTACCCCTTAGATAGCTGGTTTATCCGCACTACGGCGGTAAAGGATAAAATGGTAGCGCTCAACAAAACCATTAACTGGAAACCGGAATCGACCGGGACCGGCCGCTTTGGCAACTGGCTGGAAAATTTGGTGGATTGGAATCTTTCCCGCTCCCGTTACTGGGGTACTCCGTTGCCTATCTGGCGCGAAGAAAATGGCGGCGAAGAGAAATGTATCGGTTCCATAGCCGAGCTGAATGCCGAAATTGAAAAAGCTATCGCGGCAGGCTTTATGCCGGCAGGCTTTACATTGGAAGATATGCACCGCCCTTATGTTGATGACGTGATATTAACTTCATCAAGCGGCAACAAAATGTTCCGCGAGCCTGACCTGATTGATGTTTGGTTCGATTCGGGCGCTATGCCCTACGCGCAATGGCATTTCCCTTTCGAAAATAAAGAGGAGTTTGCCAATGCCTACCCTGCCGATTTTATTGCCGAAGGGGTTGATCAAACCCGTGGATGGTTCTTTACCCTGCATGCCATAGCCGTAATGCTGAGCGAGTGCAGCGACGAGGTAAGAACGGTGAATGAACGGGTTGGCAACGGTGGTGTTGCGTTTAAGAATGTGATCTCGAACGGGTTGGTTTTGGATAAGAACGGTAACAAAATGTCTAAGCGTTTAGGCAACGGTGTTGATCCGTTTGAAACCATTGAGCAGTTTGGCGCCGATGCCCCCCGCTGGTACATGATCAGCAATGCATCGCCATGGGATAACCTGAAGTTTAATACCGACGGGATAGATGAGGTTCGCCGCAAGTTCTTCGGCACATTATACAATACCTATTCATTTTTCGTACTGTATGCCAATATTGATAAGTTCTCTTACAGCGAAGCCGAAATAGCAATAAGCAAACGCCCGGAGATTGACCGCTGGATCATATCGCTATTAAACACCCTTACCCTGGAGGTAGATGGTTTTTATGCCGATTTTGAGCCTACCAAAGCGGCCCGTGCCATACAGGAATTTGTTGACGCTCATTTCAGCAACTGGTTTATCCGCTTAAGCCGCCGCCGTTTCTGGCGGTCGGATAACTCGGATGATAAGTTATCTGCTTACCAGACGTTATATACCTGTTTAATTACCATCAGTAAATTAATGTCGCCCATAGCGCCTTTCTTTTCCGATAGATTATATAACGATCTGAACAGCGTTACCGGTAAAGAGCCCTTTGAATCAGTTCACCTGGCTTACTTCCCTGAATATCAAAAAGAACTGGTAGATACCGACCTGGAAGAACGAATGAAACTGGCACAGGATATATCATCCCTGGTGTTATCATTACGTAAAAAGATCGACATCAATGTGCGTCGCCCGCTAAGCAAGATTCTTTTACCTATATTAGATAAAGACTTTAAGGTACATGTGGAACAGGTAAAAGAGCTGATATTATCTGAAACAAACATCAAAGATATTGAGTACATTACCGACACTGCAGGCTTTATTAAAAAGAAGATAAAACCAAACTTTAAGGCCCTTGGCCAGAAAGTAGGTAAAGACATGAAGGCTGTTGCCGAGGCTATAAACAATTTTACAAGTGAAGATATAGCTTCTTTAGAAGCAAACGGAAGTATTGCCGTACTTGATAATAAATATTTGATACTTGATACAGAAGTAGATATCATTGCTGAAGATGTGCCGGGCTGGCAAGTTGCAAATATGGGCAAACTAACCGTGGCTTTAGATGTTACCATATCCAACGAATTAAAGCAGGAGGGTATAGCACGAGAGTTAATTAACCGGATCCAAAACCTGCGCAAGGAGAAAGGATTTGAAGTAACGGATAAGATAAATGTAAACCTTAGTGACCACCCTTACATCAGTGAAGCGGTGAAGAATAATTTATCCTATATTTGCGCCGAAATTTTGGCGGTAAGCATTGTGCTTGATAGCCAGTTAAATAAAGGTGATTTAGTCACCATTGATGGAAATGAAATTTTTATTGTTATTAGTAAAATATAAATGAAAGTAGAAAACGAAAAAACCAGGTATTCCGAGTCAGACCTGCAGGAATTTAAAGCACTCATACTGGATAAGCTACGTATTGCTAAAGAAGAATTAAACTCGCTTGCAACTTCATTAAGCTCACCAAATGCTAACGGAACTGATGACACGGCAGGCACCTACAAAACACTGGAAGATGGCTCGGCCACATTGGAAAAAGAGCAAATAAACCAGTTAGCTGCCCGCCAGAAAAAATTTATTGATCAGCTGGAAGCTGCTCTTGTACGTATCGAGAACAAAACTTATGGTATTTGCCGCGAAACCGGCAAACTGATCCCGAAAGAGCGCTTACGTGCCGTACCGCACACCACCATGACCATGGAAGCCAAATTAAAGCAATAAATGAAGGCAGCTTACACTAAACCTTTTTTAACTGCTGCATTTATAATTCTTGCCGACCAGATCATTAAGACCTGGGTAAGGGGGCACATGTACATGGGCGAAGAGATTCGCTTTTTGGGTAACCGCGGTATGCTGCACTACACCGAAAACAATGGCATGGCCTTCGGCATGGAGTGGGGCGGCGATGCCGGTAAGCTGGCGCTAACGTTGTTTCGTATTTTTGCGGTTTGTGGGATTGTTTATTGTCTTGTTTACCTTATAAAACATAAGTATCATCGCGGGCTTATCATGAACGTCGCGCTTATTTTAGCCGGTGCGGTTGGTAATATTATCGATTCAACTTTTTATGGGGTTATGTACAAATACGCGCCGCTGTTCCATGGCCGTGTGGTTGATATGTTTTACTTCCCGCTGTTAAAAGGCACTTATCCATCATGGTTCCCGTTATGGGCCAATGAGCCCTTTGAGTTTTTCAGGCCGGTATTTAACCTTGCCGACTCGGCTATTTGTGTAGGTGTAATCATGATATTGCTATATCAAAAGCGCTACTTTAAACACGAAATACCAGAAGTGGCCAGTCCGAATAGTGAAATGGTTGAGGAATAAAAGAAACTAAATATAATTAAAAAAGCCGCTAAATGCGGCTTTTTTGGTTTATTGGAGATTTCTGTCTCCATAGTCTTTTTCTCGCAGGCCATTCCTAAATGCCGTTTCCAGTACTTTGTTTCCTTACAAACTACTGCTCAAAACAAAAAGCCCGACTCGCGGCTCGCGGCCGAGCTTTTTGTTAAATATCTGCACATTTGCATATCCGGGCTTACTGCACCTGGAACATATTGTTAAAGTTTGTTCCATCCGGATAATAGCCTGAAATTACCAGGTTACCATTGCGCAGGTTGGTTATCACTTTATCAATATCAGCCACACTGTTAATAGGTGATTTATTGATGCTGGTGATGATAGAACCAACCGGAATTTCAAAGCTATCAAATACCCTTCCTTCGCGGACCTGGGTTACCAGAACACCGGAGTTTACATGAAACTTAGCCTTTTGAGCCTGGGTTAATGGCTGAAAGCCCGCACCCAGTTTATTAAACAATTCTTCTGCCGATTTTGAAACTGCAGCAACGCGGGCTGTTGGGTTTGCATCAGCTTTAAGTGTCACGGCAAAATTCTTTTCTTTGCCATCGCGAAGCACGGTAAGATTTATTTTATCCCCAGGCTGCATACGGCCCACATGTTCCTGCAGGTCTGATGATTCATAAACGGGAATACCCTCTACTTTTGCGATAATATCGCCTTTTTGAATCCCTGCTTGCTGTGCACCTCCGCCATCAACCAGTTCATTAACATATAAGCCGGTTGTGTTGCTGATATTAAATTTTTGAGCTGCATCCGGATTAAGCTCTGTAAAGCTCACGCCAATAAATCCGCGTTTTACCGAGCCAAACTTTTTAATATCATTCAATACCTTTTTAGCAAGGTTAACCGGGATAGCAAAGCCGTAGCCTTCATATGAGCCGGTGTGCGATGCAATCGCGGCGTTAATGCCTATCAACTCACCTTTGGTATTTACAAGAGCCCCGCCGCTATTGCCGGGGTTAATAGCAGCATCTGTTTGAATAAACGACTCAATGGCTTTATTAAGCTTTGGTGTGGCCGACTGGTTACGGCTTCGCCCGAATGGGTTGCTCTCGTCCTGGTTGTTCTCGCTGCCAATAATACCAATGTTGCGGCCTTTAGCACTTATGATACCCGCAGTAACAGTTGATGTTAAATTAAACGGATTACCAACAGCCAAAACCCATTCACCAACGCGGGCATCGTCAGAGTTGCCTAATTTAACAATAGGCAGGTCGGTAGCGCTGATCTTGATCAGCGCCAGATCGGTACTTGGATCGGTACCAATCACTTTTGCCTGAAAGGTGCGGTGATCATTTGTAGCAACGGTAATCTTATCAGCTTTATCAACTACGTGATTATTGGTTACAATGTAACCATCGTTCGAGATAATGACACCCGAACCAGAGGCCATCTGCGGTCCCTGCGGACGTATACGCTGACCGAACATATCACCAAACATCTGCTCTAACTGATCCTGACCACTGCCTCCTGATTGACTGCTGTACGTAGTACGAATGTAAACTACAGCCGGGGTCACTGCCGAGGCGGCCTCGGTAAAATCAAGCGAGCCGGTTGATGATACCACCGATGCTGATGGGTTGCTGGTGAAATAAACCTTTTGTTTGTCCTCAAAGCTTAGGTTATCCGCGTATTTATTCTCGATAACTTTGTACGCGCCTAAAGCCAGGGCTCCTCCTGCAAAAGCGGTTAATAATGTTAAACCAATCTTTTTCATCTTTATATTTGCCTTTCTTTGTTTATGTGAATTAAATTTAACAAATCAAATTTAATACCATATAGACTACATAATCAATGATTAGTTATCAGGATTTTTGTTAAAATTTGTTAAATTGTTTTTACTTAGCTGCATTGGTTGCTACAAAGGTTAGGCTACAGGTAAGTAACTGATATTAAATGATATTATTGTGAAGATACGATTTTATAAATACCAGGGCGCAGGTAATGATTTTATCCTGGTTGACAACCGTGAAAACATAGTTGACCATAGCGACCCGAGGCTGATAGCCCACCTCTGCGACCGCCGTTTTGGAATTGGCGGCGACGGCATGATGTTTCTGCAAAATAAAGCTGGGTTTGATTTTGAAATGGTATACTACAATGCCGACGGCCAGCCCAGCAGTATGTGCGGTAACGGAGGCAGGTGTATTGTTGCCTTTGCTAAATTTTTAGGCATCATTAAAAACGAAACTGTTTTTTTGGCAGTTGACGGCCCGCATAATGCCAAAATTACAGACGAGGGGGATTGGGTGAGCCTGCAGATGATCGATGTAAACGAATTAAAGACCGACCTGGATGCTTATGTACTCAACACAGGCTCTCCGCACTATGTAAAACTGGTTGAAGACCTGGAGCATCGTGATGTTTTTCATGAAGGCCGGGCTATCCGTAATAATGCTACTTACCGCAAGAAAGGTATTAACGTGAATTTTGTAGAACCAACAGAGGACGGATACTTCGTTCGCACCTTTGAACGTGGCGTTGAGGATGAAACCTTTGCCTGCGGCACCGGGGTTACCGCGGTAGCACTTGCCATGGCCAGCCATAACCAGCTAACAGGGCACATTGATACACCAATAAAAGTACTTGGGGGCAACCTTAATATTCGCTTTAATTATGATGGCAAAGTGTTTTCGGATATATTTTTAGAAGGGCCTGCCGTGCAGGTGTTTGAAGGTGTTGTGGACATATAGCAATCGATCCACTTAATATAACCTGAGTTAGAGATAAGAAATAGTCTGAGATATTCTACTGTTCCGTTCCGCAATGTGGATAGAACACACTAAAAACAGGCAACATAACAATAATTCACTTTAAATTATTGATTACAAACAACTTATACTCATTAAATTTTATTTTTTGTACGACAAACATTGTCGTACAGGCATCTTTTTTAATGTCGAAACAGGGAAAACACACAACTTCAGGAATAATATAAAAGGCCGTGCATTTGCTTGCACGACCTTAACAGTAATATTAACTGAAATTATATAAAGAACGATACAAATCAATTAGGGTTTTTGATTGGAGCGCTACCAGCAGCAGGAGGATTGATAACATATTCATCCGCAGGCACATCCCAATAATCAAGAAAATCATAGTTAATAGTTGCGCGAGTATTCAAAACTCCATCCGATCCAAGCACTACCGCATTTGTACGTCCCCCGCCTTTAGATACGTCGTCTATGATCCCCCATCGCCTTGCATCATAGAAAGCAAGCCCTCTAAACACTAATGCGACTCTGCGTTCTCTTCTTAGTTCTTCTTTTGCATCTGCTAAGCTTAATGCACTGCTCAAAGCAGCTAACCCGGCTCCCTGGTAAGTTCTAACGTTGTTAATGCTCAATAACCCGGAAGGTATATCGCCGGTGTTTATTAAAGCTTCTGCTTTCATGAGCTCATTCTCTTCGTAGCTCCCTGCTATATACAATTCATAGTTACCCGGGGTTTTATCACTAAGAACCGCTACACCACCTTTACCAACACCGTTGGCATCCAATAATTGCCACCTGGTACTAAAGGTAAAACCACCCACCTGGTTTGTATATTGATTCGTTGCGAAATTAGTAGCGAGCCTTTTATCACCTGTTTTATATTCCTGAATTAATCTTTCACTAACTTTAAAAGCCGTTGATTTAGGCAAGCCGGTTGTCATAGCTGCAACAGATCCGCCACTTGCTGAGAAAAATCCGTTGGTAGCTGAGGTGCGACCGGTGAAAACAAAATCGTCCGATTTAATGCCCGCATTTACCAATGTTAAAACTGCGCTCCAATCAGCTGCGGTCATCGCACTTAATCTTTTGTTTACTAATAAGTTGCGCGCTTTCATTGTGTTGATATTCCTGATCCACATATCTGTAGTAAGTACGGTTGACGATGACCCTCCTTTACCTGTTTGAACAAAACCCGGCAATAATTTACCCAAAACTGTACTGTAGTCTGATGTGCTCGTAATAGCACTTAATAGAGCGCTTGCCTGATCAAAGTTTTTATTCGCCTCCGTAATCATGGCTGCGCTTGTAACATAAGTTGATACCAGGGCAGATGTATTGCCAACTCCAACGGTGTTATTAATAATACCTGCGTAATAAACCGATCCTATTTTTGAATATGCAAACCCTTTCCACCAATAGGCCCAGGCTTTTATAGTATTCTTTTTTGTTTCAGCATTGCCCGTGAATTTTATATTATCAACTAATGCTAATACCTGGTTACAGGCATTGTTTAATGAATACATGTAGGCCCACTCATAAAAAAACATATTAGCCGGCTTTTTATCACGTGCATTACTTATTCTTATTACACTTTTTGAAGGAGATGTATTAGTGATCTTATTGCCATTATCAAGTATTACATAATCTGGCAGATTAACCACGTTGATGTTTTGATTAGATGCTTCGGCCGATATATTGTCACCCAATAGTTCATGGTAACCAATCCCCAATGAAAAATAACTATCGCCCAACCAATTTTGGTTAGCAATTATAGTAGGATTGTTTCCATTAAATCCATTTATGTAAACCGCCGCGGTTGATAGCGAAATAATTCCCGGTTCATCCTTTGCCTGCTCTATTGTTGGTGAATTGGGGTTTTTTACGTCCAGTTCCTTTTTGCAGGATGCCACACCTAACAGGGCAATAGCTGCAAAATAAATTGATAAATATTTATATTTTTTCATGTTTTTAGTTTAATAGTTCAATTAAAATCCAAGGCTTAATCCTAATTGATATGATTTATTATTGGGAGTTGAGTCATGATCTACCCCCCTGTCAAATGATGAATTTGAAGTGCCCGAGCTTATTTCAGGATCAAATCCGGTGTATTTGGTAAACGTTAAAATATTACGGGCTGCAAACGTTAATACTACTCTTCTGAAAACTTTATTAGCTATAAGCGAAGTGAAATCGTACCCCACAGAAAGATTTCTTAACCTAACAAAAGATGCATCCTCATAAAAATAATCTTTAGTCCCGTTACGGGCCGGGCCGTTCCTTGCTCCAAAATAATCAGCATATACGCTTCGGTAATATGCTGTATAGGCTGCTGTTTGGCCATCTATAGTTACCGGTTTATCATAATCGCTGCTTATGCCATCACGATACATCCATTCTCTGGTTTGGTTATATAAATGGCTTCCATGAACCCAGTCGAACTGAAAATTGAATGAGAGGTTTTTATAATTGAAACTATTAATAAACGACATGTTGAACTTAGGGTTTGGGTCGCCTAACGCATAAACCTCATTGGTAAACTGAACGCCTTTTGTTGTTTTGTTTACAACCCTGCCTTCTACAATTTCATATTGGTTATAATCTGCAGGCTGGATATAGGCGACACCCGCCTGGTTTTTTTGATCAAGGCTTGTTAACGCCTTATAACCATAAATCTGGCCAATTTTTGCCCCGGCTATCAAAACCTCCTGGGTGCTGCCGGCGGCCGATGTTAAGATAATTGGCGGACCGTTTATTTTATCAATTTTTGATGTTTGGTGACTAAAATTGGTGGTTACATTCCAATTAAAATTTCTTGCCTTCAACACGTTGATATTTACAGATGCCTGAATACCATTTGATGACATATCAATTGCGTTGGTTTTTAATGTAAGCGGGCCTGTTGAAGGCGCAACACTAACATCATAAATTATATTGCTGCCTTTACGGTTCCAATAAGTTACACTTAAATTAATGTCACTCAGCCAGCTTCCATCAAGGCCTTTAATACCGATATCGGTACCCGCTTCAAACTCCCTTGATACCTCAACATTCAGATTCGGGTTTTTTTGAGCATTTAGCAACGCAAACGTTAAAGCACTGCCAACGTTTTTAGGATCTAATGTGGGATATCTGTCAAAAGCGCCGGGCTGTATACCCGCTTTACCATAGGCCGCTCTTAATTTAAACTCCGGTATGCGATTACCCAAGCTACTGTTTCTCCAAAAATCAAACGATGACGGTCTTAAGTAGGCATTTGCATTTGGAAATGTAAATGGCTTTGAACCCTGGCCAAATGCAGATGAATAATCACTTCTGAATCCTCCGCCGATACCTCCATATTCTCCGATATCAATTTTTTGGTTTACAACATAGCCATAGGTTACAAAAGGCTCTGTGTAATCCTGCAGTACCTGTTGTGTTTGCGTTTGCTGGAAGTTGTATATTGGATAGCTTGGTAAGCTGTATCCATATGAAAGGAACTGATTGAGATGATTTTTCCTATAGTCGTATTGTAATAAAGTACTGGTTGTTATAGGAACGTTTAAGTGGAAATCCTTCTCAAAGTCGGTTCTGATAGTAGCCGATCCGTTAAAGTTTTGAAATGTTGTATTGTTACTTTGCTTATCAACCTCGCCGGTATTATCAGCATTATTATTAAGTGATACCCAGCTTTCTGTATCATTTGAGTTGGCGTTTCCGGATTGGTTTTGATAAATATAATTTATATCCTGGTGTGTGTTGTTTATCCCGTATTTGGCACTCAGTTCAATAAACTTATTGATCTTGTAATCAGCCTGAATGTTTTCAATAATATCTATCCTGTTATCCTTTTTGCTTGCATATTGTAAATTATAAAAAGGATTACTTCCGTTAACGCTCACTGTACCTGAGTTTAGTGAATAGGGATAATTTCCATCAGGTAATTTTTGATTAAAATCATAAAAAGGAGAAGAGTTAAGCGCGTTAAATATTGCGTTTCCGCCTATACCGAATGATGGGTTAAGGGTGTTTTTTGTATATATTAATTGTGTGGTTGATCTAAGTGTAAACCCTTTAAACAGTTCGGTCCCAATATTTGCGGTTAAATTGGTTCTGTCATTATATCCATTTCTAACAATATTACTTTCCTGGTGATTGTTGGATATGGTTAAAGCGTAATCACTTTTTTCCGATCCGCCGGATACAGCTACACTATTATTACGCGTGTAGGCCGTACGGAATAATTGTTTAAGGTGATCATAATACTTAAGGTTGGTGCCATACTGCTGATGTGCCGTATTTAATGGGTTCGACATTGCAGTAGGGTTTCCATTTCCCGAAGGATAAGCCCATGTAATACCAGGGAAAGTACCATCTTCATCCAGTTTAATAATGTTACCACTGCCATCTATAAAATTTCCGTTAGCATCGGTTTTAAAACTGCTTAGCTTGGCCTGGTGTACATTACCGTTATTGATATAACTACCTGCCGCAACACTGCTCGATAGATCGATCTTAACGTTTCCCTGAACCCCTTTTTTGGTAAAGACCTGGATTACACCATTTGCACCCTGAGCACCATAGATGGTTGACGCGGCCGCACCTTGTACAACCTCAATATGATCAACAGTTGATTGATCAATCAAACTGATATCGGTAGACCTCGCTTCAACCCCGTCTATCAAAATCATTGGGGAAGTACCGCCTTGTATGGTATTGATACCCCGAAGAACGATATTAGTGCGGGCGCCGGGTGAACCATCCACAGACGAAATCTGGGCGCCGGCAATTTTTCCCACCAGGGCCTGTTCAATTGAAGCTTGCGGGGAGGGTGGTAAATTTTTTCCGGAGATAGATTCAACAGCAATTCCTAAGCGAGCTTTGCTTGTTGCTACACCAGATCCCGTTACTACCACTTCGTTTAATTGTTTGTAGTCATTGGCCAAGGCAATATTAATCACATTGCTGCTGCCAACCGGCACCTCGGTTTTTGCAAATCCAATAAAGGAGAAAACCAATGTACTACCTGTTGAGGGTACACTTATGGAAAACTTACCGACCCCGGAAGTTTGCGTACCTATACGCGTACCTTTTATGGTAACGCTTACCCCCGGGACAGGTAAGCCATCGTCTTTACTTGTTACAGTGCCGGTAATAGTTCGATTCTGGGCATAAGCATATTGGCAAAATAATGCCAATAGAATCCCCGTCAAGTTTTTGAGAAAACTTTTTTTCATACTTTGATCAGTTATTAG
>NZ_JBFUKX010000077.1:0-17290 GCF_056400605.1 Mucilaginibacter sp. P5_A4
CTTATCTACAAGATGCTGCGCTTCTTTAATTTCCATAACACGAATTTAAATAAACACGAATTTCACAAATTAAATCGAATTGTCCCGAACGTAAGAAACACGAATTTCACGAATGGGAGCGAATTGACACAAACCAATTGGGATGGATTTTTCGAATTAAAGGGGGAGATTATATTTTAGCGACTTATCTACAAGATGCTGTGCTTCTTTAATTTCCATACACGAATTTTAAATAAACACGAATGTCACAAATTAGATCGAATTGACACAAATCTGATTGGTAAAAGGCTTTACTGACACGAATTTTAATAATCGGGCGAATTGGTATGGTTCTGAGTTCAGGGCTTCAGGTAAAATGGGCTGGTGGTTTTTATTCGCTACTAATCCGCTTGAATTCGTGAAATTCGATCTAATTTGTGACATTCGTGTCCATAAAATTCGTGTCTATATGAGAGCAGTATTACAACGGGTTATCGAAGCAAGTTGCAAAGTTGATGGCCAGGTTACCGGGCAAATAGGCGCCGGTTTTTTGGTATTGCTGGGGATTGAGGATGCAGATGCCGAAGACGACCTAAACTGGCTGGCCAATAAAATTGCCGGTATGCGTGTTTTTGGCGATGAGAATGGTTTGATGAATAAAGCATTGGCTGATATTAATGGCGATATCCTGCTAATATCGCAGTTCACGCTATTTGCTCAAACCAAAAAAGGAAACCGCCCATCATTTATTCGCGCCGCCAAACCCGATAAGGCAATACCTATGTATGAACAAATGATAAAAACACTGGAAATTATCACGGGTAAAAAAGTAGCTACAGGGATTTTTGGGGCCGATATGAAGATTAGTTTAGTGAATGATGGGCCGGTAACTATTGTAATGGATACAAAGGATAAAGAATAGACACGAATTTATTTATCGCTGAATTAGTGAAATTCGATTCAATTAGTGAAATTCGTGTATAATTATATGGCTGAAATACTATTCAAGGACGAATCTTTTAAAATAATTGGCGCTTGTTTTGAAGTTCATAAGATATTGGGGCATGGATTTAAGGAAATTGTTTATAAAGATGCCCTGGAGTTTGAGTTTAAACGATTAGGTCTCCCATTCGAGAAAGAGAAACCATATTCCATTATCTACAAAGAGCAAAAACTCAAACACTTTTTTGTTGCAGATTTTGTATTATATAACACGATCATCCTTGAAATTAAAACAGGAAACTATATCGGTGATCCCTATATTAAACAAACTCTCAACTATTTAAAAGCCTCGGGCTTAAGATTAGGTATTGTAATAAATTTCGGCTCCCCCTCGGTAGAATATCAAAGAGTAATCATATAATATCCCCTTTAATTCGAAAAATCCATCCGAATTGATTTGTGTCAATTCGTTCCCATTCGTGGAATTCGTGTCCGTAAAATTCGTGTCCATAAGATTTGTGTTAATTCGATTCAATTCGTGAAATTCGTGTCCATAAAAATCCTTAAGTTCGCAACCGCTATTATTTTATTTTACTAATAGGTTCACAATGACGACTAAAAGAGGCTTCACAACTACCCTGCTACACTCCGATCGCTTAGGCAAACCTGAGCACGGTTCTTTACATAAACCCGTTCATACTTCGGTTACTTACGGACACGAGGATGTGCAGGACCTGGTAGATATTTTCCAGAACAAAAAGAAAGGTTACGCATACTCACGCCAGGGCAACCCTACAGTTACCGCGCTGGAGCATAAAGTAACCCAGATGGAAAAAGGCTTATCGTCTGTTGCGTTTTCAACCGGCATGGCAGCTATTTCGGCTACCATAATGGCGCTTATTAAGCATGGGGACCATATTGTTGCCAGCTCGTTCCTGTTCGGAAACAGCCGCAGCATCTTTCAAACCTATATTGACATGGGTTTGGATATCACTTTTGTTGATGCTACCGATGCTGAAAATGTGCGCGGCGAAATTAAAGATAACACCAAGCTTGTTTTTGTTGAAACAATAGCCAACCCAGCTACACAAATAGCCGACCTGGAAAGCATTGGTGAAATTTGCCAGCAAAAAGGCATTTTATATGTGGTTGATAATACCATGACCTCGCCTTACCTGTTTAATCCCATTGATGTTAAAGCCAGCCTGGTTATTAACTCATTAACCAAATACATTGGCGGCCATGGCGATGCCCTGGGCGGCAGCGTTACCGATACGGGTTTATTTGACTGGAGTGTATACCCTAATATTTTCCCCGGCTTTAAAACCCAGGTAAAACCCGAAGCCCTGGGCATGACGCAGGTACGTAAGAAAGGTTTACGTGATGCCGGCGGCACATTATCGCCAGAAGCTGCTCACTCTATCTCTGTAGGATCAGAAACCCTGGCCTTACGTTTAGAGCGGGCCTGCAACAATGCGCTGGCATTGGCTACTTATTTTGAAAGCCATCCAAAAATAAAAAAGGTGTTTTATCCGGGACTGGTAAACCACCCGCAACACGATAGGGCCGCAAAACTATTTACCAAATTTGGTGGATTGATGAGCATCGAACTGGATGAAAGCATTGATTGCCTTGCTTTTTTAAATAAGCTACAGCTTGTGGTAAAATCAAGTAACCTTGGCGATACCCGTACGCTTGCTATCCCGGTAGCACAAACCATATTTTTTGAGCTCGGCGCCGAAAGACGGGCCGAAATGGGTATTCCCGAAACCATGATCCGTTTATCGGTTGGCATTGAAGATTTGGATGATTTGGTGGAAGATTTTAGGAACGCGTTGGAATAGATAGTTTTAATTGCTACATTGCTATAATGTTTAACTACGCAGAAATAGCTGCAGATATTGGCGTTAAATCATATATCCGTAAATTCTGGATAGTTAATAACCTGCATAATCCTCTTTTTACAGATGGATTATACGCATTGCCAAACGGTAGCTTCACATTGGCTTTTATTAGCGGAAACGGGGCTTTTATAGAAACAGGCAGTAATGAAGTTAATTTAAAACCAGGCATTTATTTTGTTGGACAGATAACCCAAAGAATAAAATTAAGTATCAATCCGTTTTCAAAAGCTATAATGGCCCAGGTATCTCCCTGGGCTGCTTCGTTATTTACCCAATGCCCGCAAAATGAATTAACAGATCAGATTACTGAAGTTAAACTGCTTAACAAAAAGCTGTATGAGGTATTAAATAACCTGGATATTACAGATGATACCGTATTAATCAAAGCCATATACAGCGTAATTGAAAAGGATTTATCAGGCAGTTACGATACAGCTATGATTAAAACTGTTTTTACCCTTTTTAATAGCGGTTTAACCCACTCGCAATTAAAAATGATTGATTTATCCGCGCAGATTGGTTTTTCTAAAAGACATATCGAAAAAAAGTTTAAACAATATGTGGGTCTGTCGCCCAAGGAGACTTATTCTATATTAAAGATCAGGTCTTTAATAAATGAATTGGGCGCAAAGCAATCGCTAACCAGCCTGGCATTTAGATATGGCTATTATGATCAGTCGCACTTTATTAAAAGTTATACAACGATAATGGAAAGCTCCCCGGCCAAGTTTAATAAAACCGACTATATTTTACCATTTAAATTTTAGGCGTTCGCTTTTATACTATTTTCAGGCATCTTATCTTATTATTTTTGAATCGCCTTATTTAAGGTAATTTAATTTATCTCCATGTTAAAAAGTATAATAATCAGGCGTTGCTTATTAGCCTGCTGCTTGTTACTATTTGTTTATAATAGAACTACGGCCCAAATCAACTCCGACTCGCTTACCTATAAATTAAACCAGGCTTTTTTAAAAGACAGCCTACCGGGGCTAAGTGTGGTTTTGGTTAATGCGCATAAAGTTATCTATCAAAAAAACTTCGGCTACGCCGATGTGGGCAACAAAATTCCCTATACAACAAGCACCGTTCAAAATATAGGGTCGGTAAGTAAAACGGTAATTGCGGTTGCCTTGATGAAGGCTATCGAACTAAAATATTTTACCCTCGAAACCGATATCAACCAAATTTTACCTTTTAAAGTGATTAACCCCAACCAGCCGGATAGTAAAATAACCATAAGGGAATTGGCCAACCATACGTCGGGTATTATTGATAACCCCGAAATTTACCCCTACACCTACAAATTCTATCCTAAGTTACGTTCGTATGATAGCACGGCGTTCGGCCTGTTGCAGCAATTAGGTTTTGGGGATAAGGTGAGGGATACCACCTTGAAAAGCTTTTTTTATAACTACCTGGCGCAGGAGGGTAAATATTATAACAAGGAAAATTTTGGCCAGGGGCTGGCTGGTAGTGCTTCCACTTATAGTAACATTGGGTCGGCATTAGCGGCTTATCTCATCCAACTTAAGTCGGGATTATCTTATGCCGATTTTACCCGCAAATATATTTTAGCGCCGCTAAAAATGTCGCATTCCGGGTGGTCGGTAAGTTCGGTAAATTTAAAAGACCTTGCCCGGCTTTATTACGATCAAAGCCGGTGCTTCCCCCTTTACGATTTGCTTACCTATCCTGACGGGGGACTGAAAACATCGGCCGCCGATTTAAGTAAATACCTGATGGCGATGATCAGGGGATACCACGGCGATACAGCTTTATTAAATCCTCTTTCTTTTAAAACGATGTTCACGCCCCAATTTTCCAAAGAACATCCACCCAAATACATCAATTTAACCTACCGGAATAAAGGCATCTTTTGGAATTTGTATACCAACGGTACTATTGGCCATGATGGTGACGACCCCGGCGTTGGCACGTTCCTGTTCTTTAATCCTGGCACGGGTATGGGAGGCTTGTTTTTAACCAATAAATATTTACCCAATAAACAATTGATAGTTGATATACTGGTAAAAGCAGCAAGTGGTACGCCGTAATTCCTTTTTCTTGACCCTTCTTTATGCCCTCGTATCATTCCCATGATAAATGCTCAAATAGCTTTCATAGCGCGATAGTTCAATATCGCCCTCTTCCAATGCTTCCAGCACAGCACAGCCGGGTTCGTTAATATGGCGGCAATTGTTGAACCGGCATTGGTTCATACGCGAGCGCATCTCGGGGAAAAAGTGGCTCAGTTCATTTTTTTCTATATCGATAACACCCAGTTCGCGGATGCCGGGTGTATCAATGATAAACCCGCCCTGGGGCAGTTCAAACATTTCGGCAAAGGTGGTGGTGTGCATTCCCTTATCGCTCCACTCAGATACCATATGGGTGCGCAGGTCCAGGTTAGGCAACAAGGCATTAATCAGGCTTGATTTACCTACGCCGGAGTGGCCCGAAAAAAGGGTTACTTTATCTTTTAAAAGTTCCTGTACTTTATCAATGTTGGTCCCCTCAAGCGCCGACACCTCGAAGCAGGGGTAACCAACCTTTTCATATACGGCTTTATAATCGGCCAGTATTTCCAGCCCTTCGTCGCTAAACAGGTCGAGTTTATTGAAGATTAGCCTGGCAGGGATGTCATAGGCTTCGGCTGTAACCAAAAAGCGGTCTATAAACCCTAATGAGGTACGTGGCGAGGCCAAAGTAACTACCAATAGCGCCTGATCCAGGTTGGCAGCTATGATCTGCGCCTGCTTGCTCAGGTTAATAGCTTTGCGAATAATATAATTTTTACGCTGATGCAGCTTTATTATCACGCCGTTTTCCTGGTCGGGCTCCATATCAAAATCCACCACGTCGCCTACTGCCACCGGGTTGGTGGTAGTGATACCCTGCATCCTAAACTTTCCTTTTATCCGGCAGTCTATTTTTTGCCCGTCGGGTGTTTGCACCTGGTACCAGCTTCCGGTCGATTTTGTTATTAATCCCTGCATTTAGGGGTGCAATTTAGGAAACATAACAGGCATTGAAAAAATAAAACATTTTTAGCTTGCGAATTAGGAAAATATCTATTTACTTTGTCGACATTAAATATGATAGTTAACAACACCATTATTACATCAATTATTACCATCGGCAAAATAACCGGGGGAAGATAATCGTATGGTGTAAAACATAAAAGAAACCAAATGAAAGCCTTCCTCCGCAAAGAGGAGGGCTTTCTTATTAATATTGATACTAACCCAACAATGAAAGTTCTAAAATTCGGTGGCACATCCGTAGGATCAGTTGCAAGCATCCAAACTCTTTTAAACATACTAAAAGATGAAGTTAAAAATGAAGACAAGCCGGTAGTTGTATTATCGGCCATGGGCGGGGTAACCAACCTGCTTGCTGCAATGGCCGAAGACGCCGCCAATGGTAAAGAGTTTACCGCATCATTAGCCGAGCTGGAAAGACGCCACTTTGAAGTGGTAAAAAGCCTGCTTGATGTGCAAAATCAAAACCCGGCCTTTACCCGTTTAAAAATTCACTTTAACCAGTTAGAGGAATTATTGCAGGGTGTACTAACCCTAAGAGAACTTACACCCAAAACCCGCGACCAGGTGTTAAGCTACGGAGAACGCTGCTCAACCATAATGGTAAGCAAAATTGCCGCCCAGTATTTTAAAGAAGTATTGTATATTGATGCTGCCGACGTAATTAAAACCGACAGTGCTTTTGGCAATGCCAAAGTGAACACCGAGCTTACGGAGCAACTGATCCGCGGTTTACACCAGGAAAATAAAGATAAAATATTGTTTGTTACCGGTTTTATTGCAGGTAACGATGCCGGCCAAACCACCACTTTAGGCCGCGGTGGCTCTGATTATACCGCTGCTATATTTGGCGCCGCGCTAAACGCCAAAGAAATCCAGATTTGGACTGATGTAAACGGTATGATGACCGCCGACCCGCGTATGGTTAAAAAAGCGTTTTCCTTAACCGAGCTTACCTATACCGAAGCCATGGAGCTATCTTATTTCGGCGCCAAGGTGATTTATCCGCCAACCATGATCCCGGCATTCCTGAAAAAGATCCCCATCGTTATCAAAAACACTTTTGAACCGGAGTTTGAAGGCACGGTGATCCGCCATGATTGTAAGGCATCAAGCCTGCCTATCAAAGGGATCTCCTCTATCAATAATATCAGCATCCTTAATTTAGAGGGTAGCGGCATGGTAGGAAAATCAGGTTTTAGCGGTCGTTTATTCTCGTTGTTGGCCAGGGAGCAAATCAATATCATTTTAATCACCCAATCGTCGTCAGAACACAGCATCACCTTCGCGGTACAACCACAGGATACCGAAAAGGCTAAACAACTGATAGAGCAAGAATTTGAACTTGAACTCCTGGCCAAAAAACTGGAGCACCTGGTTATCGAAAAAAACCTGGCTATCCTTGCTGTAGTAGGCGAAAACATGAAGCAAACACCGGGCATGTCGGGCAAGTTGTTCCATGCACTGGGCCGTAATGGGGTTAACGTGAGGGCTATAGCCCAGGGCTCATCCGAGTATAATATCTCGGTTATCATATCTGCCCATGACCTGGCTAAGGCGCTAAACGCGGTACACGATGCTTTTTTTGTGCAGCTAACCAAAACACTACATGCTTTCTGCCTGGGTACCGGCAACATTGGTAAAACACTGTTTAACCAGCTAAATGCCCACAGTGAGTATTTAAAAGATAATAATGGTATCCAGGTTAAAATAGCAGGCATCAGCAATACCCGCAAAATGACTTTTAACAGCGATGGTATCTCTTTGGATACCTGGCAAAATGATATCGAAGCTTCACCATACGCTGCCGACCTGAAAGAGTTCATTGATAAAATGAAAGATATGAACCTGCCAAACTGCGTGTTTATTGATAACACCGCCAGCCCTGTACCGGTAGGTTTTTATGAGGAAGTTTTTAAAGCCAATATCTCGGTTATCACCTGTAATAAAATAGGCAACTCGGCCAGCTATAAACAATACCGTACATTTAAAGATACCGCCCGCCGCCATGGTGTCGATTTCTTTTACGAAACCAATGTGGGTGCAGGCTTACCTATCATTAATACACTAAAAAACCTGATGAATAGCGGCGACAGGGTGCAACGCATCGAGGCCATCCTATCCGGAACCATATCCTTCATCTTTAATAATTTTAAAGGCGACGCCAATTTTCATGATGTGGTAAAAGAGGCTCAGGAAAAAGGCTATACCGAACCCGATCCGCGCGACGACCTGAGCGGGAAAGATTTTATGCGCAAAATGCTCATTCTTGCCCGCGATGCAGGCTACGCAATGGAAGAAGCAGACGTTGACATTGAAAGCGTATTACCAAAAGCCAGCCTGGAAGCCAAAACGGTTGATGATTTTTACGCTACCCTTAAAACCGAGGATGCCCATTTTGCAAAACTAAAAGACCAGGCCGAAAAAGATGGTAAAGTATTGCGCTACATAGGCAAGCTGGAGGATGGTAAAGTAACCATCACCCTGCAAATGGTTGATGAAAACCACCCTTTCTACATGCTATCGGGCAGTGATAACATTATATCTTTTACAACCGACCGGTACAAAGAACGCCCGCTGGTAGTAAAAGGCCCGGGCGCAGGTGCCGAAGTAACCGCTGCCGGTGTATTTGCTGATCTGATTAACCTGGGAGCGAATTAGAAGCCCCCTAACCCCCCGGCCCCCTGAAGGGGGAGGAATAGTTTGATAAATGTTATATGGAAGATAATAGAATACAAGATTTGAAAATAACCCCATCTTTAGCTCCCCCTTCAGGGGGCGGGGGGGGCCTGGCCAGCGTTCACGTTTTTGCCCCGGCTACCGTTGCCAATGTAGTATGCGGTTTTGATGTGCTCGGTTTTGCCGTTAATGAACCCGGCGACGAAGTGATTATGCGGATGACCAATAAACCGGGCATTACCATTAGCAAAATTACCGGCGACGACGGACGTTTGCCGATGGATCCGGCAAAAAACACGGTGAGCGTGAGCGTGCAGCATTATTTGCAAAGTGTTGGCCGTACCGATATCGGGCTGGACATCGAACTGCATAAAAAAATGCCGATAGGTAGCGGGCTTGGTTCAAGCTCGGCAAGTACGGTAGCAGGTTTGTTCGCTATCAAAACCTTATTGGGCGATGATAGTGATCCGGCTAAACTGTTACCGTTCGCGATGAAGGGTGAAGAAATGGCCTGCGGTCACGGCCATGCGGATAACGTAGCGCCGGCGCTTTTGGGCGGTTTTGTACTCATCCGCAGTTACGAGCCTTTGGATGTTGTGCGTTTGCCGCATCCGGCCGGTTTATGGTGTGCCATTGTATTTCCCGATGTGGATGTGCCAACAAGGGAGGCCCGCCAGATCATCCGTAAAAACATCCAGATGAAGGATGCCGTTACCCAGTGGGGCAATATAGCAGGCCTGGTAAGCGGCTTGTTTATGAACGACATTGACCTGATAGGCCGCAGCATGAAGGACGTTTTGGTTGAACCCGTACGCTCGATGCTGATTCCCGATTTTTACAAAATGCGCGAAATGGCCATGGAATTGGGCGCGGTAAGCTTCGGCATCTCCGGCTCGGGTCCATCCGTTTTCGCTTTTACAAAAGATGAAGATACAGCCAGGCGCATCACTCAAAAATTGCAAAAGCACCTAACCGGCCTTAAAATTGGTTCAAATGGTTATGTATCAACAATAAATGATGCGGGACCAAGGGTTCTTTAAGTCAAAAGTGAAAATTCAAAAGTCAAAAAGGGTGTCATCCTGAGCCTGCAGAAGGACGCGCGCAGAGGCCTTGCCACCATGCTTCGACAAGCTCAGCATGACATCCCCAACAAATCCGAAATCGAAATTCCGAATTCCAAAATCAAAATGAAACTCTACAGTACCAACAACATTCAATCAGAAGTATCTTTTAAAGACGCGGTTTTTAACAGCATGCCGCAGGATAAAGGTTTATACATGCCCATCAGCATCCCGCGCTTAAATGCTGATTTTATCAGCAACCTGGATAAATATACCCTGCCCGAAATCGCTTTTGAGGTAGCTAAAAACCTTTTAGGCGATTCTATGCCCATTGATGACTTAAAGGCTTTGATTGATGATGCCATCAACTTTGATGCGCCTGTTGTAAAACTGGATGATAACGTACATGTACTGGAACTTTTTCACGGACCATCACTGGCGTTTAAAGATTTTGGCGCCCGTTTCATGAGCCGGGTAATGAGCTATTTTTTAGAGGATGGCGAAAAACAACTGGATGTTTTGGTTGCTACAAGCGGTGATACCGGCGGTGCTGTTGCTTTGGGTTTTTTAGGTGTACCTAATACAAGGGTTACTATTTTATACCCAAAAGGCAAGGTAAGCGGCGTGCAGGAACAGCAGCTAACAACCAATGGTCAAAACATTCGTGCACTGGAAATCGACGGTACTTTTGACGATTGCCAGGCCCTGGTTAAACAAGCCTTTACCGATGCCGAACTGAATAAAAAATTCCGCTTAACATCGGCCAACTCTATTAATATAGCCCGTTTAGTGCCTCAAACTTTCTATTACTTTAACGCCTACGCGCAGCTGTTAAGGCAGGGCGTTAAAAAAGTAGTGTTCTCTGTACCCAGTGGTAATTTTGGCAACATCGGCGCTGGTTTGCTGGCCTGGAAAATGGGTTTACCTGTAGAGAAATTCATAGCTGCCACCAATGCAAATGACACCGTACCCTCGTTTTTGAAAACAGGTGTTTATCAGCCTAAGCCATCAGTAGCAACGCTATCAAACGCCATGGATGTTGGCAACCCGAGCAATTGGGTGCGTATTGCCGACCTGTTTAAGGCAGACATGGAAGAGTTGAAGAAATTGGTGGTGGGCTTTACCTATAACGACGAAGAAACAGTAAAAGCCATCAACTGGGTATTTGATACTTATGATTACGTGGTTTGCCCACACACCGCTATTGCCTGGCAGGCCTTAACAGACTATCAGCACGATCATGGCAGTGCAGATACCGCGGGCGTATTTTTAGCAACCGCCCATCCCTGCAAATTCCCCGATGTTTTTAGTAATGAAATAGCCGCCAAAATTGACGTACCGGCACAAGTGAAAGAGTTAGAATTAAAAACCAAACTCGCAATTGCTTTAACCAAGGATTTTAAAGATTTTAAAGGGTATTTGCTGAACGCTAAGTAATAAGCTACTTGATGCCCGGCTTAGACTTCCGAAGTTTTAAAAACTTCGGAAGTCTTGTTATTCATTCGTCAATTTTGCTATTCGTAGTTATATTTGATCTGTGAAACCTACTTTAATACTTAACAAAAATATCATCGTCGTGCTTGGCGTAGTTATCCTGTCATTTGCTGCTTGTAAACGGCATCAAAAATTCAATAGTGACAACTGGAATGATGGAGATGGCCTAACCTTCAGCTATCGTGCCAATATGGTTGACGATCTGTTGCAAAATCACAAACTAAAAGGTTTAAAATACCAGGAGGTTATTCACCTGTTGCACCGCCCGCAACAGAGCAATCAAAGCCAGATGGTTTATGAAATTGAAGAATTAAACAAGCCCGGAAAACCGCGCTATGTAAAACAGCTTATCCTATCGCTAAAGGACTCTGTAGTAACAGATGCTAAGATTTATGAGCATACTGCTAATAAATAATGCTCTTTATTTATTAAACTGAGGGTTATTTGAAAGCAATCTTTTACTATGATGCACTGTTAGCACATCAATTTTTGATTTATTATTTCAACCATTTGGCCAGGCTTTCTTCAGCTTCCTTTGTTGATAATGTTTCGCCATTATTAGATTGTTCCAAACCAATATCAATTTTATTCAGCAGCATTAGTCTGTCCAGTATATCTTCAAAGCTAAATTCACCCGGCAAATCATTTACCGTTTTTAATACTTCTTCCTTTGTCAGCATGATAAACTTATTTAACAATCTAATTTACTAAATAATTTTTAAAGTGTTTATTTGCTCAAAGCTTTTAATAACATGATCAACACTATCATATTCGACCTCGGTGCAGTTTTAATTGACTGGAACCCACATTACGTATATCGTACCATTTTTGATGATGAACAGGAAATGAAGAATTTCCTGGCTACTGTTTGCACATCCGATTGGAATGAAGAACAGGATGCCGGCCGCTCTTTACAGGAAGGTACCGACCTGCTTGTTGCCCAATTCCCTGAACATGAAGCCAACATCCGGGCGTTTTACGGCCGCTGGGTTGAAATGCTGGGCGACCCATTTCATGGTACTGTTGAAATATTTAAACAATTAAAAGAGAGCAATAAGTATAAGATCTACGCGCTTACCAACTGGTCGGCAGAAACCTTCCCCTTTGCTGTGGCCCGTTTTAATTTCCTGGACTGGTTTGATGGGGTTGTGGTATCCGGTACCGAAAAAATGCGCAAGCCCACCCCTGAGTTTTACCAGGTACTGCTTGATCGTTACAATGTAAACCCCGCCGAATCTTTGTTTATTGATGATAATTACCGCAATGTTTTAGCCGCAGAAAAAATGGGTATTAAAAGCATTCACTTTAAATCGGCAGAGGAGTTATCGGCAAAACTGAATGAGCTTGGGGTTTTGTAATTGATATTGGTGTTGTATTTCAGAAATTTAAATAAGCGGGGATACCCCGTTTTTCAATCAACCTCCGGCTTAAAAGCATACCTTAACTGAACCAGCCCGCTCGAAAACTGTTCGCTCCCAAGAAACAACAGGTTGGTTCGATCTTTAACCTTAAACAACGGTTTCCCCGTGCCTAAAATTACGGGGTGAACAGCCAGCATAAATTCATTGATCTGCCGCTGCTCTATAAATGCCGAAACCAGCTCTGCACCGCCAAACAGCCAGATATTGCTGCCCGGCTGATGCCTGATCTCATCCACCCGCTGCTTAAAATCTGCCGAACGGATAATTTCCGAATTGCCTTCAACTGTTGTCAGCGTATCCGAAAAAACATACATTTTAAGCGCCGCAAACAATCCCGGCCCCGCGCTCATGAGCACTTCATAACTTTTACGGCCAAGAAAAATGGCATCGGTGTTGTTCAAAAAATCGGTCATCCCGTAATCCTGATCGGCAAAACACCAATCATATTCGCCGTTTGGCCCCTCAATAAAACCGTCGAGGCTCACGGCCAGGTTCAAAATTATTTTCCGCATATATAGGTGTGCTTATTCTTCGCCCTGGTGTTTTTCCTGCCACTGTTTACTGAATGATTTTTCGGCAACTTCCGGCATTTCCCTTAGGTGTCCCCAGGTACGCTTAAAGAAGAAACGGAGGAAAAAGTTTTTCATTTTACCGCCAAAAAAATCGGTTAGTTTACGTTTCAACATCCCTTTTTTCCAGATGGTCCAGCCCCAGCGTTCTTTATTGGTTACTAAACCCTGGTTAACTGAATCCCGGCGGTTCAGGAGCAGCATTTTATGGATATCTATCTTCACCGGGCAAACCTCGGTACAGCTGCCGCAAAGACTTGATGCATAGCTGAGGTGTTTAAACTCCTGCATCCCGCTGGTATGCGGGGTTATGATAGAGCCAATTGGCCCGCTATAGGTAATATTATAAGCATGACCGCCTATGTTTTGAAACACCGGGCATACATTAAGGCAGGCCCCGCAACGGATACAATATAATCCCTGGCGCTGCTCTTTTTGGGCAAGCAGGTTGGTGCGGCCGTTATCAAGCAATACCACGTACATTTCTTCGGGGCCGTCGGTTTCATCTGGCTGGCGCGGACCGCTCAAAATGGTGTTATATACCGTAAGATTTTGGCCTGTGCCATGCGTAGACAACATTGGCCAAAACAGGTCGAGATCGTTAATAGACGGGATGATCTTTTCGATCCCCACTACGGCAATATGAATTTTGGGGAAGGTAGTGCATAAGCGCGCGTTCCCCTCGTTCTCGCTGATGGCTATACTGCCGGTATCGGCCAGCAGGAAGTTGGCTCCTGTTATGCCTACATCGGCCTGTAAATATTTGTCGCGGAGCAATTCCCTTGCCTTCAGGGTTAGCTGCTCGGGAGTAGCATCTATGGGTGTGCCAAAGCGTTCATGAAACAGTTTGGCAATATCCTCTTTGCTGAGGTGCATAGCCGGTGTAACAATATGGTACGGTGCCTGCCCCAGCAACTGTACAATGTATTCGCCAAGATCGGTCTCTAATGATTCAATATTATTTTCTTTCAGAAATTCATTCAGGTGAATTTCTTCGGTAACCATTGATTTTGATTTTACTACCGTTTTGGCTTTTGCTTTTTGGATGATATTCAGGATCTCGCGGTTGGCTTCTTCGGCATCATTGGCCCAGATCACCTTGCCGCCCCTGCGCTGGAAATTGGCTTCAAACTCCGGTAAAAATTTATCCAGGGTCTCCATCACTTTCCACTTGATCACGTGCGCCTTCTTTTTGGCATTGTCAAGGTTAGCGATGCGTGAAAGCCCGCTTGCCGCAGCCGCGCTGTACTTATCAATACTGTTATTGATAATACGGCGGTGATCAACATCAAATGCCTTTTCTTCCGAGGCAATCAAGAACTCTTCGGCAGTGCTACCCATATATGCGAATTTAGGTTTTTTTTTGTAGGAGACGCATATCTGCATCTTATATACTACAAAAAAGGGGCGCAAATTTGCGCCCCTGCATTAATATTCGTCTTTTGGTCAAACTCAATCAACCATACACCTTATTTGGAAGGCACCACGTCGAGCGCTGGTTTTTTATCCCTGTTGGCTAATTCCCAGCCGGTATAAAATACCAGCTGCGCACGTTTTGCCAATAACGGGAAGTTGATTTTACTTACCTCATCGCCTGGCTGATGGTAATCGGCATGCACACCATTAAAATAAAATATGATTGGTACACCGTGTTTAGCAAAGTTGTAATGATCGCTGCGGTAGTAAAACCTGTTAGGATCATTAGGGTCATCATATTTGTAATCCAGTTTAAGTTTAGTGTAGGTATCATTCGCTTTTTCGCCAATGTCATGCAGATCTTTGCTCAACATGGCCGAACCTATTGAATATACATAATTTGCAGAATCGGGTTTGCCAATATACTCTTCACCCACACGGCCTATCATATCAACATTCAGGTCGGTAATCGTATTAGCCAAGGGATACACCGGATGATCGGTATAATATTCAGAACCTAACAGGCCTTTTTCTTCGCCCACATTGCCTAAAAATAAAACGCTGCGGCGCGGACCATGACCATCTTTTTTAGCCTGTGAAAACGCACGGGCAATTTCAAGAATCCCGGTAGTACCAGATCCATCGTCATCGGCGCCGTTATTTATTTTGTCTTTTGCATTGGGGTCGGTTTCTAAACCGATGTGATCATAATGGGCCGAAAATACCAGTACTTCATCTTTCAAATCGGTACCGGGCATATATCCTAATACATCAACCGCTTTAACATCGGTATGGTCATTGGCGTAATCAGCTACAAAATCTGCTTTAGCGGTTACAACCGGAGTAGTTGCAGCGGCCGCTTTTAAATCAGCATAAGTTTTACCGGTCGATTTTACTAATTCATCGGCAATAGCGGTGCTTATATGTAATACACCTATAGCTTTAGAAGCTGCAGGACCTTCCTTAATGGTTAAACGCGGGCTTGCAATACTTTTACCAAAACGCTTAAGCAAACTCGACAGTTCGCCATTAGCCGCCAAAATAATTGAAGGATTTTTGCTTTGCAGGTTTTTTAATACCTGCAGGCGTGCCGTACTCATGCGTACAGCTGTATTTGCAGCCTTACCTGCCACTGGTTTATCCTCGTTGATCCATAGCACAACTTTGCCTGTCAAATCAGTGGTTCCCAGTTCGCTATCGGTACCAAAACCAACAAATACAACGTCACCGGCTTTGATGCTATTATCCGGAACTGTGCCATTTGGAAAGAAATCCTGCCCTAATACAAATGATTTTCCATTAACAGTAAATGCCGATACTTTTAAAACATTTTGCTCCAACGGTACATCATAAAAATACGAGCCTTTTACAGAGGCATGTAAGCCTAATTTTTTAAACTCGGCGGCAATGTAATTGGCTGCTTTTTCGGCACCGGGTTTGCCGGTTTCACGGCCTTCAAATTCATCGGATGCTAAAATGCTCAGGTGCCTTTTTGCATCCTCGGCGCTGATCAGCTTCGCGTACTTCATTGCAGTGGGGTTTTGCTGTGCACAGGCACTTACCGCAATAGCTGCAGAAAAAGTAAGTAATGTAATTTTCTTCATGTATGATTATTAATTTAGTCAGTTTCTTTTTGGTCAGTGGTCAGTGGTCAATGGTCATTAATCAGTAGTCATTGGGGAGGGGTATGTCGTCTTTAGCTCTTCTGCTTTAGCTTTTTCTCCTGTCCTTGCTCCTTTGTCCAAAAATCTTTTGTCCCTCTTCAACAAGCCATCTTCTCTACCCTTGTGGCGTGCCTGCCGCCTTCAAAGCTGGTATTAAAAAAAGCATTTATTATTTTTTTGGCCTCATCAATGCTGATAAAACGGGCCGGGATACATACTATGTTGGCATTATTGTGGCTCCGGGCCAGTGCAGCCAGTTCCTCGTTCCAGCAAATGGCAGCGCGGATTCCCTGGTGCTTGTTGGCGGTTATAGCAACACCGTTGGCGCTGCCGCAAACCAATACGCCCAGGTCGCATTCACCGCTTTCAACTGCCGATGCTACAGGGTGTGCAAAATCGGGATAATCAACAGAGGCGCCTGAATAAGTTCCAAAATCTGTTAGCTGATCTGCAGGAATATCTGCTGATAAAGCCTGTTTATAATCAAAGCCGGCATGATCGGCACCAATGGCAATTTTAAGCCCTTCTTTCATTGTACAAAATAGTTTTTGCAAATGTGCAAAATTAGGATGACAGATGCGCAGATTTCAGCTATGCAGGTGTGCAGATTATTTTAAATAAGAAGATTGTTACAATGATGCAGGTTTCAGATGTGCAGATTTCAAATGTGCAGATATGCAAATGATTTAAATAAGAAGATTGTTGCAATTCATATAAACTACCGGTTATTGCGAGTGGTAAAATTTCGCGAAATGCTGAAGGGAAATGCCGTTTTAAAAGGTTTTTTTGCAAACACGTTGTAGGTAGGTACGAAGCAATCGCATACTATGCAGAGTGTACCTGTACAGTTCGCGATTGCCGCGCTGTGCTCGTATTATAGGTCTACGATATATCCAAATTTTATTTAAAAGAGTTGTTTTTAGGCGACTCTTTTATAGTTCTCCACATAGGTTTCACCTCTTTTCACTAAAGAGAACATTCTAAGGATCAACTTGAATTTTACATTGTTAAGCACTAGCGAGTAATCTTTTCTTTTGAGTAAGCGTTCTGCGTATGCACGAATTTCAGGGTCATGAATGACGGCCGTTTTAGCGGCCTGATTAAGCTCCTGTTTAAG
>NZ_JBFUKX010000078.1:0-17252 GCF_056400605.1 Mucilaginibacter sp. P5_A4
AGCGATATAATTATTAGCCTTTGTATTTTGTATAGATCATGACCAAAAATTATGGATAGGTACCTATTTTGGCGGTTTGGATTGCTTTGACGGGAAAACGTTTAGCCATTACAAACACAACGATAACGTGGCCACCAGTATTGCTGATAACCGGGTATTTAGCATTTTGGAAGACTCGTCTCACCGTTTGTGGATAGGAACGCTTTTTGGGGGCCTCGAAATTTTCGACCGTGCAAAAAAAATATTTTACCATCCATTAGCGCAGGCTGATATCAGCTCTACTATCATATTCTCAATCTTCGAGGATAAACATGGCAATATCTGGATAGGGGGAGGATGGGGCGTAGATGTTATATGGAAAGACGGCGGGCCGGTAAGCCACTATACCACAAAAGATGGTTTAATTGACAATGAAATAAGCAGTATCAATGAGGATAGCCGGGGTTTGATATGGATAGYGRCCRSRGGCGGATTGWGTGYGKTGAATCGCAAAACAAACACTATTATCTCGCTGACAAAAAAAAGCGGGCTCCCGGCYAATTCAGTGACCAATACGTTGGAGGATAACAAAGGGGTAATGTGGTTAAGCACKTCGAAYGGKTTAGCCCGCGTWAGGTTRACACCAACAGCTGATGCTTTYAATTTTCACKTCGACAGCTTTGACGATACAGATGGTTTGCAGGGCCGGGAGTTTAACAGAAATGCAGCTTTAAAAACACGCGCCGGTGAATTGATATTTGGGGGCCCAGATGGTTTTAATCTATTCGACCCCGCAAGCATTGAACCCGATACCGCCAAGCCTCAATTAATCTTTACCGACTTTCAGTTGTTCAATAAGAGCATAGCAGCAAATGAGGCGGTTAACGGCCATATTATCCTTCCAAAAAGTATATCAGTAGTACATACAATAGTCCTTAATCACGACGAAAATATCTTTTCGATAGAATTTGCCGCCCTCGATTATATCAATCCGGGTAAAGTAAAATATCAGTATATGCTGGAGGGCTTTAATAAGGCATGGGTAAATGTAGATAATAAAACGCGAAAAGCCGGTTATACCAATCTGGATGGGGGAGATTATACTTTTAAGGTACGTGTGTCCAATTCCGAAGGTGTTTGGAGTCCGCATAGTATTTCTTTAAAGATTAAGGTATTGCCCCCCTTCTGGAAATCTACTTTAGCTTATGTTATTTACCTGTTGCTGATAACCGGGACCCTCTTTTTTATACGCCGGCGCGGAATACAAAAAATAAGAAGGCAATTCATAGCAGAGAAAGAAAAATTTATAGCAGAGAAAGAAAAACAGGAAGCAAAATTGATAATTGAACAGGAGCGGCAAGAGATTAAGCGAATGCAAGATCTTGATCAACTGAAAACTAAATTTTTGACCAACGTAAGCCACGAGTTCCGAACACCGATTTCGCTGATTATGGCACCGGTCGAAAAAATGCTTATCCACGCTGATCAGGAACAGAAACAGCAGCTGGGCATGATAGGAAAAAACGCCAGGCGATTATTGAACATGGTAAACCAATTGCTTGATTTTAGGAAGATGGAAGTTCAGGAGTTGAAACTACATAGTAAGCCAGGGGATATTGTGAAGTTCATCAACGAGATATACCTTTCATTTACTGATATCGCTGAACAAAAAGGGATTAATTTTATTTTTGATACCTCGATTGATTCGCTGTTTACCAGTTTTGACCATGATAAGATAGAAAGGATATTGTTTAACCTGTTATCAAATGCCTTTAAATTTACACTTCCTGGCGGCCAGGTAAGCGTCTTGCTTAATGTAGATAACGAAACTGGTGATGCCCCGCTTGAAATTAAGGTGATTGATACCGGTATTGGTATTCCGCATGAAAAACAAAGTAAAATTTTCGAGCGGTTTTTTCAACACGATATTCCGGAGTCGATGATTAACCAGGGCAGCGGCATCGGCCTCGCAATTACGCATGAGTTTGTGAAGATGCACGGAGGCGAAATAACTGTTGAAAGTGAGCCCGGCCACGGCAGTTGTTTTAATATTAAACTGCCATTTGTTGTTTATACCGGCCCTGGAATAAATTTGTCATCAAGCGATTACATTGATAGCGATAGTGCAAACGAGATTACTCATAAAGAAGATAAAACTGTCGTCAAACCGCCGCGATCAAATAAAAAACCGGTAGTTCTTTTGGTTGAGGATAACGATGATTTTCGCTTTTACCTAAAAGATAATTTGAAGGATGTGTTTTTTTTAATCGAAGCTTCAAACGGGAGGGAAGGCTGGCAAAAGGCCCTATCACAACATCCGGATATTATTGTTAGTGATATCAGCATGCCCGAGATGACAGGAATTGAGTTGTGCAAAAAGCTAAAGAACGACAAACGCACCTCGCACATTCCCGTTGTTCTGTTAACCGCGTTAACGGGTGACGAAGAACAGATAAAGGGCCTTGAAATTGGCGCTAATGATTACATGACAAAACCATTTAATTTTGAAATACTGCTTTCAAAAATCAAAAATTTGCTAATCCTGCAGGATAACTTTAAACGTACTTATAAAAAACAAATTGATTTGCAATTGCAAGAAGTTGCCATTCAATCTGATGATGAGAAATTTTTAAGAAATATAGTTGAATATGTCGAGCAGAATATTTTAAATTATAATCTTTCGATAGAAGAAATAAGCCGGCATATGAACATGAGCCGTGTATCGCTTTATAAAAAAGTTTTAATGCTTACAGCTAAGCCGCCTATTGAATTTGTTCGATCAATAAGACTGAAAAAAGCGATGTATTTGCTGGAGAACAGTCAAATGACAATCAGCCAGATTTGTTATGAAGTTGGCTTTAACACGCCTAAATATTTTACGAAACTATTCAAGGATGAGTATAACACACTTCCCTCAACCTATCTCAGTTCAATTCGGCAACAAAAGCTGAAAGAAAAGAATAGTTAATTAAATTTTCTCCGGATTTATTTTTTAGCACCTCCTCTTCTGGCTGCGTTATAACAGCCAATTAGGGTCCTCTTTGTTGTTACATAGGTCAATATTTCGAAAAAACAAATAAAAACTCGAAATAGAAGTAAAAAATATTATATAACTTATTTGTTTTCAGTCAGTTAAAGGTGTGGTTAACATCTCGTCTATATTCGTTATCAAACCGGCTATTCCTTTCTTTTTAACAATCATAGTTTCATCCCCCGGAATATAAGTTCAAAGTAATGTATTTAAACACGTTGCTTTTAAACAATGTTCCACCAATAACCAATAGGACCAACAGTTAACTTTTTTGAATTAGTAAACATGCGTCTGACTGCACCTGAAGTTTTTTAACTGATTGTTCGGGCAGCCGTTTCATGTGAAGAAACTAACAGTAAAGTAGTTTTCAAAGGTTGTTTTGGGTATTGGGCTTTCTAAAATGCGATAACAAAATAAATTATGAATGAGAGAAAAACCAATTAATTACTAACCAAAAACAATGAACCAATTATCAAACCTTAAATCCTTTTAAAAGATGGATAAAAATTTACAAAAGAGAGTGAAATATCAAATTTCATTAATTATCGCGGGTATATTTCTTTATATATCTGCCCATGCGCAAACCGTGAGTATTACGGGTAAAATAACAAGCGCCGACGATGGCCAGCCGATACCAGGAGTAAGCATCAAAATTAAAGGGACAGTCCTGGGCACTATCTCCAGCATTGATGGTAGTTATGCCATAGCCGCTGAGCCGGGCAAAGTGCTCGTTTTTGCCTTTTTAGGCTATGCGCCACAGGAAATAACTGTTAAGCAAGCTGGCACAATTAATGTCAGGCTCAATTCAACATCCAGTAAATTAAACGAAGTGGTTGTTGTTGGTTATGCTAAAGCCCGAAGAAAAGACGTTACAGGATCTATAAGTTCAATATCGGGAACCGATTTGCGCCAAACGCAACCAACTACTTTTGACCAGGCCCTGCAAGGCAAGGTTGCAGGGGTTGTGGTTCAGCAAGTGTCGGGCCAGCCGGGTGGCGGCGTATCTATTCAGATACGTGGTGTGTCGTCAATAAGCGGCACCAACTCTCCGTTGTACGTAATAGATGGTATTATTATCCCGCCGGTAGGTGACCCGGGTAAAGGCGGCAATCCGTTAAACGCCATCAGCCCCAACGAAATAGCATCAATAGATGTATTGAAAGATGCATCGGCAACGGCTATATACGGTTCGCAGGCAACCAATGGTGTAATTGTTATTACCACAAAAAGAGGAAAGCAGGGGGCACCGCAAATAACCTATGATTTCTATTCAGGATATCAGGTGATAGCGAAAAGGCTTCCTACAATGAACCTGCAGGAACATGCCGGTTTCATTAATGCCAGAGGGCAAGTATGGGGCTTTGATGTAAGGCCAGAATTTGCCAATCCGAAGTATTTAGGTACCGGTACCGACTGGCAGGCGGAATTATTCCGCAAAGCTCCTATGAACAACCATAACCTTACCGTGAGCGGCGGCGATGACAGAACGCAGTATTTGCTGTCGGCCTCTTATTTTAACCAGGAAGGTATAGCCATTGGATCTAATTTTACAAGGGCCTCGGTACGGTTAAATTTAGATAACAAAACTACTAACTGGCTTAAGATTGGAACCAGTCTTCAATTGGCCCGCGTTAGCGAAAATCAAAATTCAACGGCTTCGGGAGTTATTGGTTCGGCGCTAAACCTCACGCCGGATATCCCGGTGAAAAACCTTGATGGCTCATGGGGTGGTATTAGTAACACAAATGGTTGGGTGCTTTCTACCCCTAACCCTGTGGCTATGGCCGAGATCATAAAAAACCTTAGAAAAAGAAAGCAGATATTTGGCAACTTATACGCCGAAATACAATTTACCAGAGACCTGTCTTTACGAAACGAAGTGTCGGGCAATTTCGATTTTAACACAGAAGATAATTTTACACCAACTTATACCTTCGGCAAAACCGTTAACAACACTAATTATGGCTCAACATCAATGGGTCAAAATGATTATACGGTAATACGCAATTTTTTAACTTATAACCACAATTTCAGCCGGTATTATGTCAATTTATTGGCGGGGCACGAATCGCAGGTTGGTTCTTTTCAAAATGCATACGCCTATCGGTCAAATTTCCCTTCAAATAACGTACAGGCTATTAATTCGGGTGATGGTACCACAGCCAGAAACGGCGGGGATTATGGTTCGGGCACCGCGCAGGAATCTTATTTCGGCCGTATCAATGTATCATGGGATGATAAATACCTGGTTACCGCTAATTTACGGGCCGATGGTTCATCAAATTTTTTCCACACCAATCGCTGGGTAAATACTTACTCAGGAGCATTTGCCTGGAAAATCAATAACGAGGCGTTTTTGAAAGGCGTTAAATCTATAAATGAATTGAAGCTGAGGCTTGGTTATGGGGTTACCAATAACCAGGGCATACCGGGCAATACCTTTGTAACCCAGCTTCAAACAATAGCTAATGGTTTATCAGGTATAGCGCAGTGGCAAAACAATTTGGCAAACGAAGACGTAACATGGGAAAAAACAGACTATTACAATGCAGGGCTTGACGGAGCGTTTTTTAACGGGCGGTTAAGTTTTTCATTGGATGTTTATGATCGCGAAACAAGCGGACTATTGTTAAAAATTCCGCTGCCTTTATATAGCGGTACTACAGCCGGATGGTCACCGGGATCTATGCAGGCACCATATATCAATATTGGTAAGGTGCGTAACAGGGGGTTTGATTTCAGGGTTAGCGGTACCAACATTAGTTCGAAAAATTTTACGTGGAAAACCGATGTTACTGTATCACGAAATGTTAATACAGTGCTGAACCTGGGCCCTGGTGGCGCCGACGCCAGCTTAGCCCAAACATCATACACAATTAACCAGGTGGTTGAAAAAACTGTAGTAGGCAGGTCTATAGGCGAGTTTTATGGCTATGTGTTTGACGGCGTTTTCGCAACAGCTAATGATTTTAAAACACATGCCTTGCCAGCTGACCAGGCCGGTAATACTTATCCAATCTCGCCTTCAGGCGGTGGTATCTGGTACGGCGACCGTATGTTTAAAGACTTAAACGGCGACGGCATTATTGACACGAAAGACCAGACCTTTTTAGGCTCTCCTATTCCTAAGTTCCAGTTTGGTATCAACAACTCATTCACCTACAAAAATTTCGACCTTAATTTCTTCCTGAGTGGCAGTTATGGCAACAAAGTATTTAATGAACAGTCGATAAGACAAACCAATTCGCAATATAATACCGCTTATTTTAAAAAGGTATTAGATTACGCAAAGGTAGAACTGATCGATCCGGCCGGTTCTGCATCTGATATCGACAACGTGCATGTTACCAACCCCGGTACAACCGTTGTAGGTTTAAGAAATGACAATACCAACGACAATAACCGTTCTAATAGTTTGTTTATCGAAAACGGTTCATTCCTGCGGTGTAAGAACATCACGCTGGGTTACCGCTTGCCCGAAAGCGTTTTGTCAAAAATACATGTAAGCAATTTCCGGATATACGGTACGGTAACCAACGCTTTTCTCATAACAAAATATTCCGGGATGGATCCTGAAATCGGGTCATGGAATCCGCTTCAGGCGGGTTGGGATAACGGTTATTATCCGCAGCCAAGGGTATTTACTATTGGCGCTAACATAACTTTTAGCAAATAAGGCAATCATCAACAAAAAAGATATTATGAAACCAATTAATAAAATATTAGTTTTCGCGCTATTAGCGGTAGCATTTACCGCGTGCAAAAAGAGCTTTTTAGATCGCCCGTCAAACTCACAGATCAGCTCTAATAATTTTTACAAAAGCACCACCGACCTGCGACTGGCTACGGCAAGCTTATATGGCGGTTCGCATTGGTTCTTTTTTCATAACCAAGCCATGTTGACAGTGGGCGATATATTAAGCGGTAACGCTACATTCCCATGGAATGGCGATATCGTTCAGCTTTATACCCGTACTATTACCCCCCAAAACGGCATTATATCAAGCGGGTGGACAGGCTTGTACAATGTTATTGCTCAATGTAATACAGTTATCAGTGCTATAAAAAAAGCCGATCCCTCTGTTTCTACAGCTGACAAGAATGCTGCCATAGCCGAAGCCAGGTTTATTCGCGCCATAGCCTACTATCATTTGGCTGTTTATTGGGGTGCAGTACCAATTATAGAAGACAACGCCAAACTGTTGACAGATCCCTTACTTAACCGCAATATCGTTTCGGACGTGTATAAATTTGTTGCCAACGATCTTACTTATGCAGCGCAAAATCTCCCAAAAACCGATCAAACAGGGCGTGTTACAACCTGGTCGGCACAGGGAATGTTGGGCAAGGTATATTTGACGATGGCGGGCGTAGGCAAAAGTGGCAGCCGCGACCAGGCTTTGCTTGATAGCGCTAAAAAATATGCAGGTAATGTGTGCAAAAACAGCGGATTGACGCTGTTTTCCAACTATTACAATCTTTTCAAACCGCAATTTAATGACAGCCCCGAATCATTATTCGCACTTCAATGGCAGGCCGGTACGGGTTACGCAAATGGTAATTCATGGCAATACTATTCGCCAAGTAATGATATAAACCCCGGAAAGAATGGCGCATGGATACCTTTATCACCCAATTACGAGCTGTATCAGCTTTATTCTGAAAAGGATTCGATAAGGCTCAAAGCGAGTATGTTTCTCACCGGTGTACATTATCCCGAGCTGAATGCGGCAGGCGGCGGATTTACCGCTACCATGGTGGCTATGAAAAAACACATTATTGGCAACGAGAAAGATAACAATGCGCCGACCATGGATTTTTGGTCGTCTCCGGAGCACAATTCTGTTTTAAGGTTAGCTGATGTGTATTTGATTTATGCCGAAGCTATTTTAGGAAACGATGCCTCAACCTCAAACGGCGAAGCGCTGACGTACTTTAATGCTGTTAGGGAAAGAGCAGGTGTAGACCATGTTACTTCGCTTGACTTTAACACCATATTGAAAGAGCGACGGGTTGAACTTGTTTTTGAAGGACAATATTGGATAGACCTGGTGCGGTATTCTTATTACAATCCGCAAGGAGCTGTTAATAATCTTAACAACCAAAAACGGGGGACGTTTACATATGATAAGGCAACGAAGACAGCCAAAAGGGATACAACCTTTGTAGCACCTGCGTTGCCGGCAACCATCAGTTCATTTACGTTGCCAATTCCGGCATCGGAGATGACAGCTGATCCTAAATTGGCTCAGCCACCTGTACCATATTATTAATTTAACATAGTTAAAATATATTATTATGAAAAAGATCTTAAATACCCGCCTGTTTTATTTGCCACTTTTTTTATTGGTCGTGGCTTTACTGCCCGCTTGTAAAAAGGAAGTAACAACAAACAGCGCCCCGCCTTCCATTACAAGTGTAAGAATGTATAATGCATCTCCTAAGGATACGCTTATGAGTACCGGTAACCCCGCAACTGATCCCAGCTGGTCTGGAGGAACAGGACGATATGTGGTTATAATCGGGCAGAATTTGCAAAAGGCAACTCAAATCACATTTAATGGAGTTACTGCCAGTTTTAACCCTACATTATTTGCGCCCACCAGCGCAGTGGTGCAAATACCTGACATTCTGTTTTCAAAAGTTGATACTGCTAAACTCTATACTATAGAGTATACCACAGCAGCAGGTACTACAAAATTTTCTTTGAAATTAGGTCCGCCTGCGCCTATTATTTGGGCCATTTCAGATGTATTTGCCAACCCGGGCGATTCGGTTTATCTTTTTGGTGCAAATTTAGTATTGGTTCAAAAACTGGTATATGGGGGAACCAATATCCCCAAATTTAACTCGAGCCTTCATGGGGACTCCCTTGGCTTTTTGATGCCAGCAACGACATCCAACAAGCTAATAACAGTAACTACTAAATCTGGTATTGCCATTGATACAATAAATGCGAAGCCGATCATTTACGGCATTTCCTACGTTAATCCCAAACTTGGTGATTCGGTTTATGTTTATGGTGCTTACCTTAAGACTGTCCAGTCAATTTCTTTTGGCGGTGCTACTATTACTAATTTCACAGAAGGTCCGCGTGGCATTTATGTTAAGTTTTCGGCTCCAAATGAGAACAGCTACTCAAGTGGACCAGTGACCATTGTTACCAGTTATGGAACGGCTTCTACTGTTAATAAAGTAAATACTCAAAATAACGATAAAGTAGGTCTTTTAGGAGATTTTGAGTGGGGTGATAATTTTGGTTTTGGCTGGGCCCAATTTGAACGTTTAACTGGGGAGTGGGAATATCCCCAATTTAATGGTCCGATGGGAAAAGATCATAGTCAGATGATGGTTATTGATTGTCCTAAAGATAATCCTGTTTTAGCTGCCGGTGCTAAGCAGGATATCCCATTGGGTAATTCTAATACGGGTAATCACTGGGTACCTGTGGCAAATATTACAGATCCTCCTTCAAGCTGGGCTTTTCAATTTGACATAAGTGTGGCTAAACCATGGAATGGAGGTACTCTTCTTATTAAAACTCGATTTGCAGGTGACACTTATGTTGCGCGTTATGAGCCATGGAAAATTCCTGGTTCAAATAAGACCGTTGCTTTTAAAACGAAAGGTTGGCAAACCGTAATTATTCCTTTAACTAACTTCAAATCAAAAGTTGACCAATTAGGGGATGGTGTATCAATTACTCAAATAAGCGATCTATTAGGGCCTACTGGTGCGGGTCCTTATGATATGTACCTTCAAAATTTCAGTAATTCGTCAATTGCAACTGGTTTTTATGTCGCTATTGACAATATTAGGTGTGTGAAAATCAAATAGCCTACAGCCCCACGGCAGTATATCGCCGTGGGGCTTTTTAATTAACTAAGATTAAAGACAAAATGAAAATTAAGTACTCATTTGCAATATTGATATCTCTTATTACAGTTATATCTTTATTCTCCTGTAAAAAATCGAAGAATCAGGACCCGCAACTAACAGTTAGTGCATCCACAATAACTTTTACGGCTGATGAGAATGGGGGTGCCCAGGACATAACCGTTTCAGGTAATGCCGATTGGAACATCAGCAATCCTGCTTATGCGTGGTTGCAATTAAGCACAACATCAGGTAACAGCGGCAGCACTGTTATTCATTTAACAACAATATCGCAAAATGGAACAGGGGCAACCCGCTCTGCCATTTTATACATAAGCTCTTCCAACGGCCAGGCAAGAAGGGTGACAGTTATTCAGGCCCCTACTATATTCCCGGGTTATAATACATCGCCCATAGCGCCCGACATGACCGGTATGACAAGTAATGCCGTGCAACTGGCGGCAAAAATGCGCACGGGAATGGGGATAAATATTGGCAATACCATGGAACCCCCAACCGAAGCGGAGTGGGTGAATAGTAAAATTACCGAATCATATATAAAATTTTTGAAAGCAAAAGGTTTCAAAGCGATACGACTTCCTTGTGCCTGGAACTGGGGTCATTTAAGCGATCGGGGAAAAGCGAAAATTGACCCGGCATGGCTTGCCCGGGTGAAAGAAGTAGTTGGATGGTGTGTGGCTAATGATATGTATGTGATGGTGAATATTCACTGGGACAATGGCTGGCTGGAAAATAATATTACCGAAGTTAAGAAAGATTCTGTTAATGCTAAACAAAAAGCACTTTGGGAACAGATAGCTACAACCCTGCGCGATTTTGATGAGCACGTTCTGTTTGCCAGTGCGAATGAACCTTGGTGTTGGGATGCCAAGATTATGGCCATACTTAATGGTTATCACGAAACATTTATCAAAGCAGTTCGCTCTACCGGAGGCAGAAACAGTAACCGGGTGCTGGTTGTGCAGGGGCCAAGTGCTCAAAGTATTATAACTTCCCAACTGATGACTACTATGCCTCACGACCCGGTACCTAACAAGTTGATGCTTGAGGTGCATTTCTACTCGCCTTATACATTTAATTTAGGACACGATGGAGACTTACCTGGGGTTAAAGCGGCTTACTACTGGGGGGCCGGGAATCATTCTACTATTGAGCCGGAGCGCAACGCCACCTTTGGAGAAGAGGATGCGGTCAACGATGAACTCGGAAAGATGAAAAAGTTTGTTGATCAAGGTATCCCTGTGATAGTGGGAGAATATGGAACCTTTAGACGGACTCCCACATCCGGCAATGGTATTCCTAAGGATACGCTGATGCACAACAGGTCTGTGGATTACTGGCTAACTTATTCGACCAAAACTATGAGAGCGAATGGTCTTTTACCATTCTGGTGGGAGGTAGGTAATGGTTTTGATAGAAAAAATAATGTGGCAAATGACCAGCGGATGGTAAATGCCATTATTGCAGGATATAAGTAAAAATTAATGTTTGCCGGAGACGAATAAACGCTGATTCAACAATCCTCAAATTATCCGGGACAATTACACTAAAAAACTGCCGGTGTCACGATTAAGAGGTTATTCGTGATACCGGCAGTTTATAAAAATATTATAAGATGTTTTTTAGTGCGGAGATTATTTATGAAAATTTCAATTATAGAGGAAAATGAAAAAAAAATATTTTTTTAGATCCGTAGTATTTTTTACTGCGATTATTGCACTTCTCGCATGCAAAAAAGCGAAAAGTCCGGCACCAGAACTCACGGTTAGCATGTCGACCATGATGTTTGAGCCTGATGGAGGAAGTCAGGACATTACCATCACCAGCAATGCCGACTGGAGCGTAAGCAACCCTGCTTTTTCATGGCTAAAACTAAGTGCTACATCCGGTAAGAGCGGCAGTACGGTTATTCATGTAACAGTGACATCGCCAAATGGCACCGGGGCAAGCCAGTCTGCCATTTTAAACATAAGTTCATCAAACGGGCAGGCAAGAAGGGTAACGGTTACCCAGGCCCCCACCTTATACCCAAGTTATAACACCTCGCCCATAGCGCCAGACATGACCGGAATGACCAGTACTGCCGTGCAACTGGCAGCAAAAATGAGTACGGGAATGGGAATAAATTTTGGCAATACCATGGAATCCCCAGGCGAAGGCGACTGGCAGAATAGTAAACTTACCGAATCGTATGTGAAATTTGTAAAACAACGAGGTTTCAATTCTGTACGGATTCCTTGTGGCTGGCTTACGTATCATTCAAGCGATAAGGCAAAAGCGAAAATTGACGCGGCATGGCTTAACCGGGTTAAAGAAGTGGTTGGATGGTGTGTGGCTAATGATATGTATGTGATGCTGAATATTCACGGGGATTGGGGTTGGCTGGAAGATAATGTCAATGCGGTAAAGAAAGATTCCGTTAATGCGAAGCAAAAAGCGCTTTGGGGGCAGATTGCTACCACTATGCGTGATTTTGATGAGCACCTTATATTTGCCGGCACGAATGAACCTAAGGCTGATAATGCCGAGCAGATGGCCATACTCAATGGTTACCACCAGACATTTATCAATGCAGTTCGCTCTACCGGAGGCAGGAACAGTTACCGGGTGCTGGTTGTGCAGGGGCCCCACACTGATCCCAGCAAAACTAATGATTTGATGAATACGCTTCCAACAGACAAAATTCCTAACAAGTTGATGGTAGAGGTGCATGACTACACGCCTGCTACATTCACGATATTAGGTGAAGATGTAAGTTGGGGCAAAATGGTTTACTATTGGGGGGCCGGGAATCATTCTACTATTGAGCCGGAGCGGAACGCCACCTTTGGAGAAGAGGATGCGATTGTTGCTGAATTCAAAAAGATGAAAGATAAGTTTGTTGATAAAGGTATCCCTGTGATACTGGGTGAATACGCATCCATGAGGCGGACTACCGGACAGAATGTTCCAAAGGATATGGCTATGCACAACAAGTCTGTGGATTACTGGGCAACTTTTGCAACCAAAACGGCTAAAACGAATGGCATACTTCCATTCTGGTGGGAGGTAGGTAATATGTTTGACAGAGCTAATAATGTGATAAAGGACCAAGCCTTGTATGATGCACTTAAGGAAGGATATAAGTAAAAAATAATGTTCGATCAAAGCGTTTGCCGGAATAACGGTACTGTGAAGAGATTGGACAGTACCATTTTTTGCTCAACGTATATGATTGGTATTGATTGTGAAAAGATAAATTAAACTAACAAAAATGAACCATATAATAAATATGAAAAAGGGCCATGGTATATTTTTAAGCTTACTGTTCCTGGTCACATCGCTTTCTTTTTCCTGTAAGAAGAAACAAGTTGCACCTCAACCTCAACCTCAACTCACTGTTTCTTCCCTGCAAGTTGCTTTCGAGCCGGAAGGAAGTAGTGCTGATGTTTCTATCACTGGCAATGTTAATTGGACAGCGACAGCCAACACCTCAGTTCCATGGTTAACGATAAGCCGGTCATCGGGAGGCCCGGGAAATGTTACGCTTAAATTAACCGCGAACGCTAACAACTCCGGGGCTACCCGCGGGGCGATAGTGACTATCAAAGCTCCGAATAGTGCTGACAAGCAAATTCAGGTTACACAGGCAGAAATAGAGGTTAATGAAGACCTGGAAGCAAAATGGGCAAGAGTTTCGCCGAAACTTCTCACCAATAATGGGAACCCTTTATTAGATTTTATGTTTACCGCCGACCCGACAGCTATAGAATACAATGGAAGAGTTTATGTGTATGCCACGAATGATAATCAACAGTATGAGAAGGTAGGAAAGGATGGGAAAAATACTGCCGAGTCTATCCGTTCACTGGTCATGATGTCTTCCGATGATATGGTTAACTGGACTTATCATGGCCTCATAAATACAGCAAAGCTGGCACCATGGATTGCTTCGTCCTGGGCACCTTCCATTACATCCCGGCTGGAAGCAGATGGTAAGACGCACTTCTATTTGTATTACTCCAATAACGCTTTTGGCTCAGCCATGCTTACTTCCACCTCTCCCGTTGGCCCCTGGAAAGACCCATTAGGAAAGAACTTAGTCGACCACACTGTCCCTGGTGTGGATGTCGATGTTCCATACGATCCCGGAGTTGTGATTGACGGCCAGGGTACAGGCTGGCTGGTTTTTGGAGCCGGAACGCCTAAAACACCCTATATGCCGGGTAATGCCCGAATCGTGAAATTAGGAGCAGATATGATCAGTTTGGCCGGCAGTATTTCTAAGATACCCGCTCCTTATTTTAATGAGGCCAGCGACCTTAACTTTATCAATGGGACCTGGGTTTATAGCTATTGTACAAATTGGGATGAACGCACTGTATGGCCTTATAGCAACATTGCTAAACCAACCGCATGCAACATATCTTATATGACGAGTAAAACACCCTTAAATCAGGATAGTTGGCAGTATCGCGATAATTACTTTAGGAATACTGGCGATAACGTGGGTGATAACGTGGGGCCTTTGTCAAACAATCACAGTCACTTGTTCAAGTTTCAAGGGAAATATTATTTTGCTTACCATGCCATGTATTTACAGGATTATTTTAACACTAAGGGTGGCTTTCGTAATGTGGGTATCGAAGAAGCGCCGGTGGATGAAGGCAATGGCGTGAATATCCCCATGATCAACGCAACTTTTAAAGGCCCGTCACAACTTAGCCTGTTAAATCCATTCGTTGTTCAGCAAGCAGAAACCACCGCAGGCACTTCGGGGAAAATCCAGTTCGAAGATGGTGGTAATGAGGGTAATATGGTAGCCATAGGAAAAACAGATAAACAATGTCTCATGGTGCGGGGAGCCGATTTTAGCAAACAGGTTCCTGCCAAATTCGAAGCCCGGGTGAAAGGAAAAGGTAGAATTGATGTTTATGTAAATAATCTTAAAGGCCCGGCTCTTGTTTCCCTTACATGTGATGCGAATGACTGGACTACGCTCTCAAAACAAATAGTACTGAACATACCTAAAGGAGTGGGGAATATCTATTTTGTATTTAAAGGAGAGGGTTTTTTGTTTGATGAATGGAAATTTTATTAAGTCCGGTTGCTATTTATAAGTAGACGTCCGATCAAAACGGACTGTTACTGCCGATTAGTTGAAACCGTTAAGCCGTTCTTTTGGGAGCCAGGTAAGGTGTTTGATCAGCGTATGATGAATGCCATTAAAGCAGGGTATAAATAACCTGCAGGCCCGGCACCGCTGAAAAGAGGGGCGGATCTTTAAATACGCTAAGTTTTACGGTAAAGGATCAGAAGTAGTAAAAATTAAATAAGAGAGAGTTTTAGTTGAATATAAGTGGATGCCTGGGGCCTTTACCGAGAGGCCCCGRCATTTTTTTAACTATAACAATTCTGTTATCAACAGTGATCTGGTTGAACGTATGACGATTGCCGCGGCAAATGATACCTGGTTAAAAAAAGAGAACATGGAAAATCAAATTATTTCAAAAGCGCCGGAATTAGATGAAGGTGAAATTAAAGCTTTGATAGAGGATTTTGATACGATCGGGATGTTACTTAAGGAGCGCCTTACTATTTTCAGCAACCCTATCTTAACGCCTAAATCGAAAAAAATGTGTAACGAGGGATTGGTTCTTATTAAGAAGTTCACTCAAAAATGTTTAGAACATTATGGGATTTAGAATATTATGGGATGCTCCCGCGAATTTGATATCCGCGGCAAATGATACCTGGTAAAAAAAAGAGAACATGAAAAATCAAATTATTTCAAAAGCGCCGGAATTAGATGAAAGTGAAATTAAAGCTTTGATAGAGAATTTTGATACGATTGGTATGTTGCTTAAGGAGCACGTTACTATCGTCAGTAACCCCATCTTAACGCCTGAATCGAGGAAAATGTGTAACGAGGGCCTGGTTCTTATTAAGAAGTTCACTCAAAAATGTTTAGAACATTATGGGATGCGTTACCTTCCAAAATAATATTTTGACGACAGGTTTTATGATAACCGATCTTTTATAGCCTGTGTTTTTGGGTATAACTGTAAATATGTATTGAATGCAAAAAGAACGGATACAACAAATGGGCAATCAAATAAACTTATAAAAGAGCAACAAAACAGATGAAAAAAATAATTTGGGTATTGGTGCTTTCGCAATTCGCTTTTTTGGCAAACGTAAATGGCCAAAGAGCGATTAACGTAGATTTAAACAAGACATCGGGTAAGCTTAATGCCATGTTTAACACCTGTGTGGGTGCAGGCCGGGCCAATGAAGGGCTACGTGCCGACTGGCAGCAACAACTGGAATACGTAAGAAAACAATGTGGTTTCCGGTATATCCGCATGCATGGATTACTCACTGATGATATGGCTGTTTATACCGAAGACTCCAAAGGAAAGCCTCAGTATAATTACATGTATGTAGATGCCCTGTTTGATTTTCTGCATAAAATTGGGATGAAGCCTTTTGTGGAGCTGGGTTTTATGCCTAATGCCCTGGCAAGCGGGAGCCAAACAATTTTTTGGTGGCGCGGCAATGTTACCCCTCCAAAAGATTATAGCAAATGGCAGGCACTCATTACCAACCTCGTTCAGCATTTTACAGAACGGTATGGCGCCGGGGAAGTAAAGTCCTGGTATTTTGAAGTATGGAATGAACCTAACTTATCTCCCGGATTTTGGACAGGTACGCAAGACGATTATTTTAAATTGTACGATTATTCTGTAAAGGCGGTTAAAAGCGTAAACCCCGAATATAAAGTAGGTGGCCCAGGTACTGCAGGCGCAGCCTGGGTTCCCGAAATGATAAGCCATTGCAGCAAAAATAACGTCCCGATCGACTTCGTCAGCACCCATTCTTATGGTGTAAACCAAGGCTTTCTGGATGAGTATGGCAATTCGGGCACAGTATTAAGTAAAGATTCGCTGGCAGTTAGTGGCGACGTGCTGAATTCCCGTAAACAAATCTCTCAATCAGCGAAACCCGGCCTGGAACTGCATTACACGGAATGGAGCTCATCCTACACACCGGCAGACCCTGTTCACGACAGTTATCAGGAAGCAGCCTATATTTTGGAAAAAATAAAACAAGTAGGCAATGCGGCCAACTCCATGTCATACTGGGTTTTTACCGATGTTTTTGAAGAACCTGGTCCGCGGTTTACACCTTTTCATGGAGGTTTTGGTTTACTCAACATTCAAGGCATAAACAAGCCTGCTTTTTATTCTTATAAGTTTATGAATAAGCTTGGAGGAACCGAATTAGCCAATACAGACACACGTTCATGGGTTTGTAAAAATGATAAAGGGGATATCCAGGCATTATTGTGGGATTATACCTACAC
>NZ_JBFUKX010000079.1:0-16000 GCF_056400605.1 Mucilaginibacter sp. P5_A4
GGTAGGCACTACAGATCATTTCACCGGATCTGTAAGCTTTTCTGCAACCAGTGTACAGCAACGCGTAACGTTAAGTGACAGCCATGCCTCTTATAAAGTAAACAATATAGCTGCAACATCAGGTACAGCCACAACAGTGGCACTTAACGCTACAGGTACCACCGATATTAATATTGTAGTAACAGCCGAAGATGGCATTGCTACCCGCACTTACACCGTAACTGTGAGTAAGAACGGATCATCAGATGCGGCTCTTACATCGCTAACTGTAAATCGTTTGCCGTTGACCAGGGTAGGCACAACAGATAATTATACAACCTGGATAGATTCGGAAGTTACAAGTATCCAGCAAAGAGTAACATTGAGTGACAGCCATGCAACTGTTACAGTTAATGGTACAAGTGCCACTGCGGGTGTTGCAACACCCGTAACAATTAACGCTACAGGTGCAACAACTGTTACAACTGTAGTGACAGCCGAAAATGGAGTAACTACAAGAACATACACTATCGTTATAAACAAGGTTGCGTCATCAACTGCACCGCTTACGCTTGCTTTGCACACGCTTGATGATAATAATAGTACGGGTGTCGCCAAAAAATCAAATAACATTACCAATTCCGATGATATCATTATTCATCAGGCTGTATCACCCAATGGCGACGGCGTGAATGAGGTGCTGGTGATAGACGGTATACAGAACCATGCTGATAACCACCTGAGTATTATAAACTCGGGCGGCTCACTGGTATACGACGTAAAAGGTTATGGAAATAACGGCAACTTTTTTGATGGGCACTCCAACAAAACTAATACCATGCAAAAACCAGGAACTTATTATTATTCGCTGGAATACACTGACGGGCACCAAACAAAACGCAAAACCGGATATATTATACTTAAATATTAATAGTGAAAGAAATTACATTGCGCGAATTAGCATTCATGTTTAACAAAAAAACAATTATAAAACTAAGCTTAAGTCTGCTGCCGGTATTAATTACCTGCAGCAGGATTTTTGCCCAGCAACAGATTTATAGCTATAGCCAATACGCTGATAATCTTACAGCAATAAACCCCGCTTATTCAATGCTTGATAAAGCCGGTTCGGTGAGCGTACTGGGACGCAAGCAGTTTATAGGAATAGATGGGGCGCCAAGCAGCGTGATGTTTAATGCCAATTTTCCTATTGAATCAATTAATGGTGCAGCAGGGCTTTATGTATTGAATGATCAGGCCGCAGTTGAGCACCAAATAGAATTTAATGCGTTTTTTGCTAAGGGAATACAATTAACACAAACCAACTACCTCGCTGTTGCTTTAAATGTGGGGGTGCGTAACTACGTTGGTAATTATTCTCAGCTGGATGCATCAGATCCGCAGTTTAGGAATGATGTGCGCGAAACAAAACCCAATATAGGCTTTGGAGTAATGTTATATGGCGCTAATTATTACCTCGGCCTTTCGGTACCTGAGTTTACTATCCGTAGTTTGGGGACAGCATCCGAGCAGCAGGCCAACTACCTGCGCACGCACTATCACTTTTCAGGGGCGTACCTGGCCGATATAAGTGATGATGTAAAGTTTAAACCTGCAACTCTGGTTTCCTATGTAAACGGATCGCCGGTTATTGCGAATGTGTCAGGTACTTTCTACCTGAAGGAGCAACTGGGGATAGGCCTAAACTATCGTACCGATAAAAAAGCGGCGGCTATGTTGTCGATAATTGCCAAATCATTTAGAATAGGGTATAGTTACCAGTTTGGTACATCGTCAAATAACCTGGGCGGTGTAAATATTACCACGCATGAGGTAGGTATAAGTTACAGGTTTGGAAATGTAACTGAAAGTAAATTATTATAAACGAAATATAATCAAAGTAGATATAACGACAGCAAATTAATGACATACAAAAATGGCAAAGCGACTAAACTTTGCCATAATTTACCATCACTTTTGAATTAACCCAGGCCGAACTGCAGCACATGCTTTCCCTGTTCTTTTCAGTAAAAAGGATCATTGGAAAGTGGAAATAAAGTATAGTCCCTATTTACCACTGATCTTAAAGTCTGAACTTAGTTTTTCATCGGCAGAGTTACTACCCAAAATCAGCTTATAATCACCCGGATAAAGTTTCCAGTTATGCTTTGTTAAATCCCATTTCTGAAGTTCCTTTACCGCTATCTTTATGGTTACCATTTGCTCATTTCCTTTTGTAATGGTAACCCTTTTAAAGCCTTTAAGCTCTTTTAATGGCATTCTGTCGAGGTTTGGATATTTAATATAGGCCTGCACAACCTCATCTGCATCCGTGTTACCTGTATTTTTAACCTTAATGGTTATACTGATAGTATCTTTCGCGGCATATTGTTTTTGCGGTACCGAAGCAGCTTCATAGCTGAAAGTAGTATAGCTTAAGCCAAAACCAAAAGGATATTGAACCGGGCCATTAAAGTATCGGTATGTACGCCCTTTCATGCTATAGCTCTCATATTTAGGGAGATCATCAACCGAATTATAAAAAGTAAGCGGTAAATGACCAGAGGGGCTGATCTTTCCAAAAACAATATCAGCCAGCGCGTTTCCGCCTTGTTCGCCGGGGTACCAGGCAAATATGATGGCATCGGCATATGGCGCTATGGCAGATACGTCCACATCGCTACCGGCAGTAATTACAGCAATGATAGGTTTTTTAACGCCTTTGCGTAAGGCTTTCATAAAAGCTATTTCGCTGGCAGGCAGGCTGAGGTTCTTTTTATCACCGCCAGATTCGGCCAGAAAAGCATCTCCGGCTTCGCCTTCCAATACGGGCGATAAACCCAATACGGCTATGGTTACATCGGCATTGCCAGCACCCCAGATGCCACCAAAATGGGTGGTATCACGATAATCGCAACCAAGGTCATATTCCACGCGTGTGGCGGCGTCAACCGCGCCGGTTATGCCCTCTACAAAGTTTACCACTTTACTGCTTACGCCATGGTAACTGCCTATCATAGCATCCAAATTCGCGGCGTTAGGACCTAATACCATAAAACTGGAATACTGACCTCGTTTGAAAGGCAATATGTTATTGTCATTTTTTAACAACACCATACTCTGCTGTGCAACTTTACGGGCCAGGGCTATATGCTGCGCATTATGGATACTATCGGCACCGTACGTTTTAAAGGGGGCAGCTCCGCCTTCATCAAAAAAGCCTAACTTAAACTGGGTTTTTAAGATACGGGACAGCGCCACGTCAACCTCTTTTTCTGCAAGCAGTTTTTGTTGTACAGCTTTAACAAGATCTCCCTGAAAAACTGATGAACAATCCAGGTCGATACCAGCTTTTATACCGGCGGCTGCTGTTTCAACAGCTGTAGGTATGGTTTTATGCGTTAAAAAAACGTCATCCAGCGCACCACAATCAGTTACTACATGGCCTTTAAAACCCCATTCGTTTCTTAGAATTCCGGTAACCAGGTTTTTGTTAACCGAGTTGGGTACACCGTTTATGCTGTTATAAGCTGTCATTACCGATTCAACCCCCGAATTAACCAACGCATGGAAGGCATACAGGTAGGTTTCGCGCATGTCCTTTTCGTCCACAATGGCATCAAATGAATCGCGGGTAGCTTCGGGGCCGCTATGTGCCGCGAAGTGCTTGGCAGTAGCCGATGCTTTCAAATAACGGGTATCGTTTCCCTGCATTCCCTGTACAAATGCCGAGCCGATATGGGCAGTTAGGAACGGGTCTTCACCATAAGTTTCCTGCCCGCGGCCCCATCTTGGATCACGGAATATGTTGATATTAGGTGTCCAGAAGGTGAGGCCCATGTATTGTAAATGGCGATCCATGGCTGTGGATACGTTATATTTTGCCCTGGCCTCGGTTGATATTACATTTGAAACCGAGTCTATCAGGCTTTCGTTAAAAGTTGCCGCCATACCTATGGCCTGCGGAAATATGGTGGCCTCACCGGCACGGGCAACGCCATGTAAACCTTCGTTCCACCAGTTGTAAGCAGGGATGCCCAAACGGGGAACGGCCTTACTGCGATACCCCAGCAAGGACACTTTTTCTTCTAAGGTTAGCTTGGCTATCAAATCCTTTACCCTTAGTTCAATCGATTGCGAGACGTCTTTGTAGATAGCAGTTTTTTGCGCGGTAGCCGGCAAAGCCGTCAATAAAAAAGCGCTGCTTAATAAGCAGGCAGTGCCCTTTTTTATCAACTTTTGTGTTATAAAATTCATTATTGGTGGATGTTTTATATAGATTTATGTAGATATATAGTATGATTATTTAGTTTGGGGCAAGATACCAGCTTTTTTTATTTTGGCAATGATACCACTCGCTACTTCTTTACCTTGTTGGTTCCCTTTTTCGATACTTTCCATATAATGGATGCCTCCGTAAAAACGAGACATTGATGCCTCGGCTGCTGCTTCGCGAAATGATTTAAAATCGCGCTGGCTGCTGCCGAAGGGAATTTCGGTATTATCCGTATAGGCAAAGTTATCACCAAGCAAATAGGTAAGTAGTTCGGCTGATGCATTTGAAATTACCGCATGGCCGCTGGTAAACTCCGGGAAGGGGGGAGTTTGTAAAACAGGCTGCCATTTAACATCCATATACCGGTTAATATAGGTTTCGGGGCGGATGCGGTTACTGGAGAATTTCTCCTCCCAGCAGCTGATAAAAGCATCCATTAACGTTAGTCCCTCTAAGGCAGTCACCATTATGGAATGATCAAAATCAAGGTGCGCCTGTTTGGTAACCAGCCCTGTTATATGCATCCAGTGCCCGCCCGGACTGATCTTTTTATAACCAATAGCCATGTGCCCCGAAGTAGTAATGGCGAAAGGGTTGCAATCCCAAAACAAGGCAATATTAATTTGTTCGGTAGTAAGGTGTTTCGAGATACCGTAAACGGCCTTAACCTGTTTGTAAAATGCCGATGTAGTATCCTTACTAAAAGGAATTAAAGGGGCCGGTTTATACTGATTGGCCGAATCAATCACCATGGTACGTATGGTACGCCAGTTTGGCTCAACTGCTTCAAAATATCCCGGAGGGGTTGGGTACCATTTACTTTCATCTTTTATAGGGGTATATCTTTTTAGAGCGCTTAATTTACTGTAGTTATCTGATTTTGAAAAACCTACCGCAATTTTTGATGCTGTTTCTGCTACCTTAACAGAATTATCAATGATACTTTGATCAACCTTGGTTTTTTGAAGTAACTGGATGAACGCGTCTTCATCATCCTTTAGCATAAAGCCCGATGGCAGCATAAGCTTAGCCGTTTCAAGGATGCTGTAATAGGCGGCTATTTTATAGTCGTATTTGGTATGGATGGTGTCTAAACTGTTATTAGGCTTATAGTCCTTTACAAATTTTTGCAGTTGGGGTATGGTTTTATTGTTGGCCGCAACAATGTTATAGGCGCCCAGCATGGTATAAGCATAGTAGCGTGCCGCAACCGGCGGACTAACCACATCGTGTACCATCACCATGGTTACAGCATTCACCGCATGATCCGGCTGTAAATAATCCGGGTAATCATTAGTGTTTTGTGCATAAGCCTGCCTGGTTATTACAGCACAAAATATAATAAGCGATATTTTTAAGTAATTCATTATTCTTTATAAAATTGAAGCGGCCCGTCGCTCACGCCTATCAGTAAATATGGTATATTGTTGATATTGATCTCCACCGCCGATTTTACATCGCCCATAACCGAAAGCCCGGATGTTGGCTGATCTACATAAGTAAAACCTCCCTTGCCATCGCCTTTTAACAGGCACCCGTAATTTGCATCAATACTGCCAATCTTGAGTCGGTTATCGGAGTGGTTACCTAACAAAAGAACATCGGTATGCCCGTCGTGGTCAAAGTCGCCGGTTATAACCTGGCTTACCGGCGCAAACTGTGCTTCTATTGGTAAAGGAGCAGGTGTAAACTTGCCATTGTTGTTGATGAAAAGCGTTGTTTGTATATTGTTAATGCTCAGCTTCCCGGCTTTGGCCAGGTCATCGGCACTAAAAATTTCATTGATGGTGGCATCAGCATACATTTTGTAGGAGTTAAACTTCCTGCGCATCGGGTAAATCTGCTCGTTAAGTTCGTCCCTGCTTACAAAAGGATAGCTTTTACCCTGAATATAGAAGTTAAAGAAAGGATCGATAGAACCATTGTTGTCCAGGTCGGTAAAATACATTTCGGCAGGTTCCTTATCACTTGCGCGGATCTGCGTGTTTAAGCCCAGGTTGCCTGCAATCAAATCGGGTTTACCATCGCCGTTTACATCGGCAAAAGCAATTTTATTCCAAAATCCTTTCTGAGGTGTATCAAAATAATCGCTGGTTTTATCTTTAAAGCTATCCTTGTCATTTACCAGGACAGTTACCGGCATATATTCACCACATACTACCAAATCTTTGCGGTTATCATTATTGAGGTCGATCCATTGGGCATCGGTAACCATCCCAATTTTATTAAATGGGATAGTGGCTGCTGTGAATTTGCCTTTGCCATCATTTACCAGCAGGTAACTTTGCGGAGCAGCCGGGTATTGACCCGGAATTACCCTGCCACCTACAAACAGGTCGATATCGCCATCGCCATCAAAATCGCTGGGCTTTACAACCGACTTACTATTGGCATTAAGTACTGGCAAGGCGGTAGGAGAGAGTACAAAGCGGCCATTACCTTCGTTGATATAAAGTTCGTCCTGCAGATCGGCAGTATTGGGATCATATAATGAATAACCTCCTTTTGCTATGTACAGATCTGGTTTACCATCGCCATTGGCATCAAAAAATGCAGCTGCAGACGTAGTGCCGATATTGTTGGTGATGCCACGAACGATATCCTTTGCCAGGTATTTACCTCCTGCCTGCTGCAGAAATATTTTACCGGGACTATCCTTTTCACCGCTTACAAATAAATCCTCCAACCCATCGCCGTTTACATCGGCCTTTACAATAACCGGGGCTGTTTTGGAGTACATGAACAGCATTAATAGCTGGCGTTTAAAATCATTCAGGGTGATCTCTTCCGGTTTAAAATCAATAACTGGTTCAGCATGCTTAAAAATAGTCTTCTTTACCACGCCCGCCTGTTCAGATGATTTTTCTGTTGGCTGATAGTTGATAGTCAGCAACTGATCTGCATTAACATCTTTAAGCAACTGCGAAGAATTATCGGGCCAGATAATGCGCACAGAATCAACCTTTTTGATATCGCCCAAACCAAAATTCAACGTTGTTGATACACATGAAAGGTAACCGCGGTTAGGATTAACTTCCTGGTATTGTATGTTTTTACCTGTGTATACACTTACTTTGGCACCAATGGCATTGGTGTTTTTACCGGTGCCTTTTAGTTTGATGGCAAGATAAGAGGTGTTATTTGCTTCGCGACTGGTGTTTTGGTAAACAGATGCCGGCTGATTGATATTATTAACCACCAGGTCAAGGTCCCCGTCATTATCCAGGTCCACATATACAGCGCCGTTTGAAATGTTTTGCTGGTTAAGGCCCCACTCCACCTGTTTATTGGTAAATGTAAGGTTGTGGTTGTTCCTGAAAATATAATCAGGTACAGCAGTTGAAGGCATGGCCATTACAAGGTCCATCAGGCGGAATGGTTCGCCTGCCATTGCTTTCTTGATCTTATAATCGCCCCAGTAGCGTAAAAAATCTTTATTGGTATAGTCTCTTAAGTAACCGTTGGTAACAAAAATATCCTTATAGCCATCGTTGTCAAAATCGGCAATGAGGGGGCACCAGCTCCAGTCGGTATTTGATACACCTGCCAGTTGTGCTATTTCGCTAAATGTGCCATCGCCATTGTTCAGATGCAGCATATTGCGCATATATTGTTTGTAAAGTCCCTGGTTTTGCATCAACGCAAACGACTCATAGTTTTCTTCTAATTGTAATGATTTTTGCCTGTGGTTATCCTCGGGCAACATATCAAGTGTCATAATATCGGGCAGGCCGTCATTATTAAAATCGGCAATATCAACACCCATCGAAAAGTGCGACATATGCCTTAACATATCTTTTGATTTTTCGGTAAAAGTACCGTTGTGGTTGTTAACGTATAGGTAATCCGGTTCGTTGTAATCGTTTGTTACATAAATATCAGGCCATCCGTCTTTGTCAATATCGGCAATGGCCACGCCCAGCCCAAATGTGAGTGGGTTTTGAACTATTCCGGCTGTTTTTGATACATCGGTAAAATGGCCGTTATCGTTTTTGAAGAGTTTATTGCTGGCTAAATCATCAGTTTGATTTTTATAGCGGGCCAGCTCCATATTATCTATTTTTTTAATGTTATGGTTCAGCAGGAACATATCAAGGTCGCCATCATTATCATAATCAAAAAATACGGCCTGTGTGCTGTATCCGGGGTCGGCTAAGCCATAAGCTTTGGCTTCTTCCTTAAATTTGTTATTGCCCTGGTTTATAAATAATTGGTTGCTTCGGGTTTCGTTATCAGTTTTGCCAGAGTAGCATACATAAATATCTAACAAGCCATCGCCGTTAACATCGGCCATAGTAACGCCGGTTTTCCATGAATCCCTGCGGCCTCCCAGGTTGGGGCTGGCATCATTGGTAATATCCTTAAACTTCATTTGCCCCATATTAAGATAGAGCTTATTGGGCTTCATGTTTCCCGTAAATAGCAGATCGGGCAGGCCATCGCTATTTATATCGCCAACAGCTACACCGCCACCATTATAAAAATACTCATATGATAACACGTTGAGCGATTCGGTCTCGTTGATATCATTACTGAATTTGATATTGGTTTCTTTACTGTTCAACAGCTTAAATAGCGGTTGCTGGGAGTAGGAGGGGAGTGCAGAAAAACTAAGCACGGCAGTAATTACAGCAGGGACAGAGAAGCCGATTGCGCGTTTTAAGAAATATAAATTAATAAGGGACATAAATACTTTAATTAAAACTTATGGTTGGGGGCACACAGTTCTAAAAAGGTTGCTAATCAATATAAAGGTAGTAAAACAAACAGGGAGACAATAATGTCTCCCTGTTTGTTAAGGAAATTAAATTTTATTTATCCCAGTAAACACGGGTAGCAAAATTGTCTGCACCCTGACGCGAAACCGCAGCGGCATAATTTGTGCCGTTGGTTTGTATAAGCGTAGTAGGATAAGGCATTCTGCGTGGAACCTGGCCGCTTATGTACTGGCCTGTATAGGTAATCGGGGTTAATACCGGGTACCCAGATCTTCTCCAGTTGGCAAATGTTTCGTTGAAATCAAACGTAGTTGAAGTAGCTACATAATATTCCATGTTAATTTGCTGTAAAGCAGTTGCCGGCACTAACGGATGAGCTGCAACATAAGTTGCAATATCACCTGCGTTTACAGCGGCTGCTGCGCTTGTGTTGTATTGTGCAAGTGTAGCCATATCTGCTGTTAAGGCGGCAGCATAATGCGTAGCTGCAACACCTGTGTTCCAACCCCTGGTAGCCGCTTCAGCCAACAATAATTCAGATTCGCCGTAAGTGTAAATAAAGTTAGCACTTGTTCTCTCTGCGTAAACTAACAGGCGTGGGCGAGAGTATTTGCCCAGCGGTGCAGGGGCGTCTGTAGCTGATGCCGCAGGAGTTGCACCCGGGTAACCAGGGGCACTGGCAATAGTACCGGTAGTGTAACCATTTGGCATACCAATTTGTAAACTTGCTGTATTAATACCAGCTTTAGTGCGGTCTTCATTAGCAATGCGACCATCACCATTGGTTATTTCCGCAATAGCCGAAATGCGTGGGTCATTAGTAGTTTTCATGAAATCAATTAGGGTTTTCCCCCAACGAACTTCTCTAAAATCATCAGTAACCAATAACGCATCAGAGTTGCTGCTGGTATTGCCGTTAGCATCCGTCATCACTTTAACATTATCTGCAATGGAAGTCATGGTACCACCGGTGTATGCTTTTTCTGCATAAGTTTTGGCAGTAGCTGCATCAACTTTTGTTAAACGCATAGCTGCTTTTAACATTAAAGAGTAGCCTAAACGTTTCCATTGATCAATATTGCCACCGTAAAATAAATCGGTAGTAGGAGCCGCTTTTGATGCATCAAGCGCGGCAGTTGCTTGTTCAAGCTGAGTAAGTATTGCGGTATAGATATCCTTTTGGGTATCAAATACTGGTGAGAATACTCCGCTTTTAGCTTGTCCTTCCTGTGAATAAGGTACATCTCCGTGTAAATCTGTTATACGTTGTATAAACATTGCACGTAAAATAGTACCACAAGCATCAAGGTTTGAAAGCTCTGCCTTACCTTTGATCAACGTTTTCATTTCGTCAACCAATGTAAGGGCACTGTATCCCCTGTTCCAGGTGCGGTTGAAATAACCGGTACCGCCACCGCCAAATACATACTTATCACCATTACTATAATAAGGGTATGTCGAAGAAAGTGACTGCATCCACATACTTTGGAAAAGTAACTGATCATAACCGGTTTGTGAAAAAGTCATTTGCGCCTGCGACATGAAAAAGTTTGGGTCAATGAGCTCAGCAGTTGTTTTATTTGGCTGTGTGTTTATCTGCTCGAAATTTTTAGTACAGCTTGCCATTAACGTAGCGCCCGCTAACAGGAAGCCAAAAATATATCGTTTTTTCATCTGTTTAGTTTTTGAATTTAAAGTTTACGTTTAAACCATAAGTCCTGGCGAAAGGCAAACTGGCACCTTCTATACCTGCATATCTTGGATCAGCAGAGAAACCAGACTCAGGATCAATGTTGTTGGTATGTTTCATGATAGTCCAAAGGTTACGACCAACTGCCGATACCCCTATGCTGCTAAATGGCGTACTTCTTAAGAAAGCAGCGTTAAAGTTATAGCCTAAGGTTATTTGGCGTAACTTAATAAAACTACCGTCTAAAACAGATACTGCGCCAACCCTGGTGGCTAAGGCCTGGTAGTAAGTTTGAGCTTGTACATTTACAGTATTGGCTGCACCTGCCGGGTTAACGCCTGCCCCAACTACACCTGTTTCACGGCCAACAAGTGTAAGTTTATTCAAACCTCTGTAAATGCTGGCGTTTTCGGTTGCTGAAAGTACTTTATTACCAAAGCGATAATCAACCAGGAAACTTAAATTGAATTGTTTGTAGTTGAACGTATTGTTTAATCCACCATAAATTTTAGGAATGGTTGACCCCATCGGTTTCAAATCGCCACGTTGTGGAAGACCTGACTCATCAAATTGGATTTTACCTGAAGCATCACGCAGATAGTCGGTAGCTAAAATTTGCGGGCCGGCTAAACCTACAACAAGAGCTGTAACGGCTGTTCCTGAACTTGCTGCCGGGCGGTAGGTACCAAAACCAATATTATTATTAGTTATGCCATCGGTTTGCAGAATTTTGTTTTTTACAAAAGTAAAGTTGAACGAAGGGGTCCAGCTGAAACCTGCTTTTTTTACAGGGGTACCATGAACTTCAATCTCTATACCACGGTTTCGGGTAGAACCTGTACCAATGTAGCGGTTAGTATAACCGGTAGACCAATCCAGGTTACCGTTAATGATCTCATTACTGGTTTTACGAGAGAAGAAGGTGGCATCAAAACCAAATCTATCACCCCAGAACTTCATTTCTACACCTGCTTCAAGCTCTTTTAAAGTGAATGGTTTTAAGAACAAGTTAGGTAACTGGCTGCTGAAACTTGCTGCTGGTGTACCATTTATCGAGTTGCTTAAACTGTAATAAACTGTATTGGCATAAGCAGAGGCATCGTTACTGGTTTGTGCGAATGATAATCTTACTTTACCTAAATCAACACCATTCATGGGATATAGTTCAGAGAAGATAAAGCTACCAGAAACTGATGGCGAGAATATACCCGGGCCAATGGCTTTTGATATGGTGCTATAGTAATCGTAACGGCCAGTGGTGCCCAATACTAAGAAATTTTTAATAGAGAAATCTGCTGAGTAGTAAGCTGAGTTAACTTGTTTTTTGCTTGCCTGATCTATCTGTGGCCCCGAATCACGGGTTTTAAAGTTTGTTAAACTATAAAAATAAGGAATGATAAATCCGTTTTGGCCATTGATAAATGTACCTGTTAATTCGCTTTTACGGATGTTGCCGCCAATAGACAAATCTAAGTTTAAAAGGTCTTTAACAAGGGAATGTTTAGCGTTAACCAAAACATCGGTATTAAACTCCTTAATATGCGTTTGGCTGGTGTTCATGGTACCGTTATCATTACGGTAGCCTGTACCGGTAGGCTCAATGTTTACCCTGCTATCGTTGCTGTCATCATAACCTACACGTCCTTGTAAATAAATCCAGTTAGTGAAGTCATATTTAGCGGATATCGCCGATATCAAACGTGTTCTGCTTACATTGCTTATAAAATTATAGGCAGCAAAATATGGGTTAGTTACATAACTGTCATCAGTAAATGTTAACTCCTTACCATTAGCAGTTGTACCTGGTGCTAAAGTAGCCTGATCCTGGTTTGGCGCTAAAAACTGTACGTTGTTAGGGTTACCCGGGCCATCACTTAAGCCAGATCTGTTTTTTGAATTTTCTATAACGTAGTTAGCTACTACGTTCATATTTAACTTTTTAGTTACTTGTTGGCTTCCATTAAAGTTAAATGTCTTTCTGTCAAGATAGCTGTTTGGCACCATTGAATTTGCGCGTAAGTCAGAAACTGACAAACGGAAGGCACCTGTTTCGTTACCACCTGTAAATGATGCTGTGTTGGTAAAGCTTGGCGCTGTACGGTAAAAATCAATGTAATTGCTTACCGGTGAATATTTATGCGTTTTACCATCAATTTGCATAACATCAGATCCATCCATTTTAGGACCCCAGGCAAGGCTGCCCGAGTTACGGGCTAAATCAAGTGTAGTAGGTTTTGTAACTACGCCCAGTTTGGTTATAGGATCAGTCACAAGTAAGCCTTGTCCATACACCTGTTGAAAATCAGTATTATCTACCGGTTGATCAAATTGTATGTTGGTATTAAATTCAACACCAAACGGCGAATTTTTTTTACCTGTTTTGGTAGTGATTAAAATAACACCGTTTGAGGCGCGTGAACCGTAAAGTGCAGAAGCCGACTGGCCTTTAAGTACAGTCATTGATTCAATATCATCAGGGTTGATGTTAGAGATACCGTCACCGTAGTCAGCACCGCCCCACTCGCCGGATGCACCGCGTTGTGTGTTATCCATTGGTACACCATTGATAACATATAGCGGGCTACTTGCAGTAAAGCTGGTTAAACCACGTAATAATACCCTTGCAGATGAACCCGGGCCGCCATTTGAAGCACCAACGCTTAAACCGGCAACACGGCCCTGTAATGATAAGGCAACGTTACTTTCTTTTGCTTTATTTAAAGCATCGCCGTTAACTGTTGTTACCGAGTAGCCTAATTTTTTCTGTTCTTTGCTGATACCCAATGCAGTTACAACAACTTCATTAAGGCTTTTGGCTGCTATGGTTAACTTAACAGAAAGTTCTGTTTTACCTGCTACAGCTACTTCCTGGGTTTCGTAACCTAAGAAAGAGAAGACAAGTACAGCATTATCGGGGGCATTTACCGAGAAATTACCATTGGCATCAGTAATAGTGCCTGTAGTTGTTCCTTTAATCCTAACCGAAACACCGGGTGCAGGCGCACCGTTTTCATCAACAACTTTACCACGAATAACAGCTGCGCTTACAATCTCATTTTTTTGAGAAATAACGATCAGGTTATTTTCCAGCTCGGTGTAGGTAAAATCTGAATTGGCTAACAACTTGTTAAGCACGGAAGTAACTTCTTCGTTTTCAACGTTCAGTGTTATTTTTTTACCTGAAGGTATTTTACGCTCGCTGAATACAAAGTGATAGTTGGTTTGCTTTTGAATAGCAGAGATAACCTTGCCAAAAGCAACCGATTTTACATTAAACGTGACTTTTTGTTGTGAGTATACTTTGGCCATTGAGTGCAGGCTAAAGAACACTGTTAAAATAAATGTCAATTTCATTATTAATATGGACTTAAATAGCCAATAGTTATCTCTTACACCCTTTGGGTGTTTAAAATATTTCATACTTTTACTTAATTAAAGGTGACTTGATTAAATGGCAATGTTCTGTTCGAGAGAACATTGCATGAATAACTAACAGATCTTCATCTTAACGGGGATTACCATTGGTGATTCCCGTTTTTTTTGGGTATGTAAAGGTTCCTTTATTTCATAGGCTTGCTTAATTCATTAGTTTGGTTAATAAATATATACGGTTTCATTTTTGTATTTATAGGAAAAATGTTCAATAAGTTGCAACGCGCTTAATGCTTGCGTAATGGTTTCTTTTTCGAAAACCCCGGTAAAATGATAATCTTTTGCAACTGAATTTTTAAATTTCATTTTTATACCGTACCAGCGTTCCATCTTGTTGGCTAATTCATTAAAGTCTTCGTCTTTAAAAACAAGCCTGTTATTTACCCACGAGGTTTCAACCACTGTGGTATCATTTGATCGCAAATAAGTAAGATTGGTTAAGGCGTAGCTGGTTTTGGCACTATCGGGGGTTTGTGCCACTAAATTCCTGTTTATTGTATGCCTTTTAAAAGTGGTGCTTTTTAAAATAAGCTTCTCGTTCGGTTTTAAAATGATCCTGTCGGCAGGCCTGTCGGCCAGGGTTACTTCAATTGCGCCCCTTATAAGGGTAGTTTCGCTTGCTATATCGTTTTTATATGATTTTACATTGAAAGCCGTACCTAAAACCTTTATGCTCATTTTACCAGCATGTACAATAAACGGATGTTTATGATCTTTTGCCACGTCAAAAAAGGCTTCACCATTCAGGTAAACCTCGCGGGTTGGGCCTTTAAATGAGGGAGGATATTTCAATGTAGTTTCTGAGTTTAATGTAACAATTGAACCATCACTTAAATAGATCTTTGATTTTACGCGGCTTGGCGTTTTTTTTTGCTGTAAATCAGCAATTTTAATGTTGTTTAAACTATAGCCCCAAAAATTGTAAACAGCAAACATGCAAATACCAGCTATAAAAATGGCTGCGATGCTGCGTATAAATAGCTGCCTGTTTTTGTACGCATCAACAGGTATACCAGTTTCGGTTTCTTCGGCATCTTTTTGCGGAACTTCAATTTTGTTCCTTATCCGTTGAAACATTAAGTCGGTATTTGAATAATGCTCCTCGTTTTTAACCAAATAGGTTTTAAAGAAATTATTTTGCTGTCTGCAATTGTTATCGTTTGCAACCAGGAAACTGAATTCTTCTAATTCCCCTGCATCAATCTCGCCGGAGAGTTTTTTTGAAAGCAGTTCAATAAATCTTTCGTTAACCATTTAATTGTGCAAGTGGGCTTTTTTTAGATAGGACAACGTTTTTTTTAAAATTGCCTACAAGCTTTAAAAAAAAATTTAAAAAGAATTGCTATAACAACGAAAGTCCTATGGTGTGGTGATCAGAAGAAGCCTTTTCGGCCGATTTTGCAGACAACTGATGCGTAGAAAGTATAACGCTCAGTTTTTTTATAGCCCTGAAAAGCTGGGTTTGTACAGTACGCGGTGATATGTTTAAAATTTCGGCAACTTCTTTGTACTTCATGCCGTCTTCCTTAATAAGTTTAAAAATTATACAAGCCTGCTGAGGCAGGGATGCGATTGCATTATCTAATAAAAAATGGAGTTCTTTGCGTTCAAGTTCTTTTTCGGGATCAAAGGTGTTTACAAACTTAATTTCGTCCGAAGCTTCGATTTGAACAAGATGGATATTGGAGAATTTTTTTAAATAGTTGAAGGATTGGTTTTTAACTGCTACAAATAAATATGTTTCGGGGTTAGCTATCTCAGTAAGGTTTTTACGGGATTCCCAACATTTTATAAACACATCCGATACTATCTCTTCGGCAGCTTCTTTTTGACGGATGTAAAATACACAAAACTTTATAAGCCGGGTATTCAGCGCATGAAACATTAATTCAAATGCCTTGATAT
>NZ_JBFUKX010000080.1:0-15864 GCF_056400605.1 Mucilaginibacter sp. P5_A4
CCCCCCGCGTCACCATAGGCTATATCCCATACCTTTTTTGCTGTAATTTTAAAGTCCAGGTTACCTGGTGTAAATCCAATCTCTCCATCATAGATATTATCACTATCCGGTGATTTTAAGCTATCGGCAGTTGCCGGATTCCATCCCTGGTAAGCACCGGGAACGTATACATAACTTGCCAGCTTATAAGGTTTTACAGTTAAAGTTAGCACATTGGTGTAGGTTACTGAGTTAGCCGATGGCGCCGATTTAACACGGACTTCCAGATCTGTATTATTATCATAGGATAAACCCATGGTTAGTAAAATAGCATTTAAACTACCAACTGTATATGACTGGGTTAGCCCGCTCAATGAAACCTCTGTTAATTTAGTTGACTTAAAGCTGCTGCCTTTGGTATCTATCTGCAAGGTGTAATTTATTTTTGCAGCATAGCCTGTTACAGAGGTTGCCGGCCAGTTAAATGTAACAGCAACATCAGCGGCTGTTTCTCTGGTTAAAACGGGTGTTATGGTTGTAGCAGTTAAGGTTCCCGCCTTACCGATGTTGCTTACAACCCTTGTTTCATCCTTTTTACAGGAAGGCAGCAATAGTAGCCCGAGGCAGCTTATTGCTAATATTTTGGTTAAAAGTCTTTTCATTTCTTTCTTTTAATCTGTTTAATTAAATGTATCTTTTATAAAGTACCCTAAGGCGCAATAAGCACCTTAGGGTTTATGATTTTTATTTATAACCAGCGTTTTGTTTTAAAGTAGGGTTGTTTACAATGTCGGCTGATGGAATAGGCATCAGGTTGAAATGATCGTCAACACTTTGGCCATTTTTTACGCCACCTTTCCATGCCCATATATAAGTACCGCCTGTCAATTGACCGAAACGAATAAGGTCAGTTCTTCTATGCATCTCAAACAGGAACTCGCGACCTCTTTCATCTAAAATAAACTGCAGATTAAGCTGGCCTGCAGTGATGTTTCCAGATGTGCCGCCATTATAAGCCCTTGTACGTATCATATTTGCGTATTGTAAGGCAGTAGCCGCATTACCGCCTGTACCGCCGCGCAATACTGCTTCTGCGTAAATAAGATAGGCATCAGCCAAACGGAACATAGGAAAATCGGTATCAGGGAATGTACCGGTAGGATCTGAACCTGCTACACCCGCTGATGTTACATTCCTGAATTTTTGAATAGCGTAACCGTCAGTAAATGCATACTCGTCATTAATTTCAAGATTCTGACCATCTGTAAAGAAACTGGCTCTTTTATCGGTATTACCGCTTGCATCTGTAAACAAGCTTACGTACTGTTTAGTTGTGCGTACACCTCCCCAGCCACCACCAATACCAAAATCTGCAGGGTTCATTTTACCACCCACGGGTGCATGGATCAGGTAGGTGATACCACCATAACCTTGGGTATGTAAGCCATCAAAAGTGATAGGGAAAATGATTTCGTTCGATTTGTTGTTGTCGGCGAGAAAAAGGTTTTTAAAAGTGGGCTCCAGTGTGTAACCGGCAGCAATAATTTTACTGGCATAGGTTATAGCATCGGTGCTTCTGTCTGTACCGGTGTATACTTTTGCATTAAGGTATAGTTTAGCTAAAAGCATCCAGTTGGCAGCCTTATCGGCACGGCCATACTCAAAACGCGGAGCACCCATATCAGCTTCGCAAGCTTTTAACTCACTTTCAACATAAGCAAATAACTCTGCACGTGACTTTTGTTTAGGAAAAAATACACCCACAACATCAGTTTCTGTTACAAACGGAACAGAACCAAACAAGTCAATTGCATGCCAGTAGGCTAATGCTCTTAAAAAGCGGGCCTCGGCACGGTATTGTTTTGCTAAAGTTAAGTTATTGCCCGTAATACCGTTGCCTGCTAATTTTGCATCAGTAGTTTGGCGGATAAACTCGTTGTTTAACGAAATTGTATAAAAAATGCGATTGTACATAGCAGTAATGAACTGGTCGTTGGCATCCCAGGTCATATTATGCAGGTTATGAATAGTATTGTCGTTCCAAACTATAGCGGCTTCGTCGGTAGTTAGCTCCTGCATGTTATAATACTCGCGCATGTAGTTGCTAAATCCTTCGTCAATACCTGCTATATCTGGGTTACCAGCCGGCCCCTGCTGGCCGCTCAAAGCAAGTGATGTATAAAGTTTGGCCAATATTTGTTTGTAATTACTAAAGTCGGTATAAACCTTATCAGTGGTTACACTGTTTTTGGGTACAAGGTCTTTCTTACACGACGTTAAACTAACTGATATACCTATCACTGTAATAGCCATCAGTTTGAATAAATTTCTCTTTCTCATATCTAAATATTTTACGAATTATAAGCTCAGGTTTAAACCAAGTGTGTATACTCTTGGGCGTGGGTAGAAGTTATTGTCAACGCCACCATTAACTTCAGGGTCAAGGCCCTTGTATTTGGTTATTACAAACACATTAGATACGTTAAATGATGCTCTCAGCTTGTGCGAACCTAAGATGTCAAAAGTATAGCCCAATGTTGCATAATCCATACGCAGGAATGAGGCATTTTCTACATAGTAATCAGAGTATAACTGGTACTGATTAAATTGAGTTGATAATACGCTTGACGGAAGATTGGTTAAGTAGCCCGAGAATTTCAAACCTGCATAAGCACCGTTAGCTGCCGATTGTGCATTATATAAATAGTTGCCCAGGTTGGCACGTGCACTGAAACCTAAATTCCATTTTTTGTAAGTAACATTGGAGTTAAAGCCCATGAATACTTTCGGATCCGACTGTTTATAAAGGTATTTATCATCAATAGTGGATCCGTTTTTATTCCTGTCAACGTATACCCCTTCCAGTGGAAGTCCGTTTTGATCGTAAACCTGTTGGTAAACATAAAACGCACCTGGGTTTTGACCGGCTTTATATAAACCAATAGTATTGCCAACACCACCCGGGATGCCCGTAACAGCAACTGTTTGGTTAGGATCGCCGGTTAAAGATATATTAGTGATTTTACGTTTATTAAGCGAAATGTTATAGCCTAATGTCCAGTTTATATCTTTAGATGCTATGGCTATAAAATTGATGTTAAAATCGATACCTTTTGTTGTAAGGTTGCCAATATTGGCGTTTATAAAGTTACTAAGGTTAGTACCTGCGGGTATTGGGGTATAAACTAAAAGGTCTTTCGTTTTTTTGTTATAAAGATCAATATTTCCGCTTATCCTGCCATTAAGGAAGCCAAAATCCAAACCAATGTTGGTTGTTGCCGTTGATTCCCATTTGAGATCGGCATTGTATCTATCCGAACGTAAAGTGTTAATAAATGTGTTACCAAACTGGTATTGTGCCGCATTGTTACTTGGTTCATAAACTGCAAGATAGGGGAAGTAATCTGTGCCAAGATCTTGCTGGCCTGTAATACCATAACTTGCCCTGAATTTCAGATCGGATACGAAATCAACACTTTTTAAGAAAGATTCTTCTTTGGCACGCCAAGCAAACGCCACTGAAGGGAAATAACCGTTCCTGTGCAGTTCAGAGAAACGCGATGAGCGGTCATCCCTGATACTGGCCGTAAGTAAATACCTATCATTAAATGAGTAATTTAAACGGGCAAAAGGCGACTCTATATAATATTGACCATAAGCCGGAACAGCCGGGGTACCAACAGGGGTGATTTTATCGGCCTTATAACCCTGGAATGTATGGTAATAGGTATTAAAATACTGGTACGAATAGCCACCCTGTAATTCAACATGGCTTTTGATCTCTTTAAAATCCTTGGTGTACTTTAAATAATAATCTGTATTGTACGTGTATGATTCACTAAAGTAATTTTGGTATGAACCACCTTGTAAAAAATTAGATGCAGCCGTAGCCGGAATAAAGGTAAATCCATCGCCATCTGCCAAATCTCCGCCAAATGTCGCATTAGCCTGTAATTCTTTCAGGAAAGGGAATGTATAATTTAAAGTTAATGTACCTATACCTCTTTTTGCCTTACCTTTTGCATTTTGCTCATTAAGCAAACCCACCGGGTTACGTGGGGCAAATGTATTTGGTTTTCCCCCGTTATCCAGCCATTCAAAATAACCACCATATTTGGTTTTATCAGCCGAATAAACTGGTTGGGTAGGGTCAAAGCTGATTGCACTGCCTATAGCGCCCGCGGCAAAATGACTGTCGGTATAGCTTCCTTTCAAACTCAGATCAACTTTTAAACTACCACGTAAAAAGTCGTGGTTAATGTTAAAAGTAGCAGTTGTTCTTTTAAGGTTATCAGTTTTAACAATACCATCCTGGCTTAAATAACCAATAGATAATCGGTAAGGTAAACCTTTGATACCGCCGCTTATGCTCAGGTTGTTATCATAAGTATAAGCCGGGCGATAGATCAGGCTTTGCCAGTCGGTATTGGCAGTCCCCATGAGGTTGGCCTGTGCCGGGCTTTTTTCGTTAACAGCTTTACGGAACTGATCGGCAGTTAAAACGCTTACTTCCTTGGTTATTTTTGAAAGGGCGGTTTTTGAATCAAAGTTGATACTCACCTTACTGTCACCTTTGCCTTTTTTGGTAGTGATGATAATAACGCCATTTGATGCCCGCGAACCATAAATAGCAGTTGCAGATGCATCTTTAAGGATATTGTATGATTCAATATCATTAGGGTTAATCAAACTTAAAGGATTGGATACACCGCTGATACTGGTATTGCCCAGTGGGATGCCATCAACTACGATAAGCGGATCATTTGATGCATTTAATGATGCACCGCCACGGATACGGATAGTGCTTCCAGAACCGGGAGCACCACTGTTTGACGTGATCTGCACACCGGATACTTTACCCATGATCAGTTGCTCTGGCGTTGTTACGGGGCCCTGGTTAAAATCTTTGGCCGAAATAGAGGTAACTGATCCGGTCAGGTCTTTCTTCTTTTGTGTACCGTAACCCACTACTACCACTTCGTTCAGGTTTTGATTGTCGGGCTGTAGTGAAAAGTTTACCTCAACTGTAGAGGAGCCTACTATTACGGTTTTCTTTAAAGCTACATAACCTAAAAATTTAGCAGTTACGGTAACGTTCCCGGTCTTAACGCCGGTTATGGTATAGCTACCATTAGCATCGGTAGTTGCACCAATGGTTGTACCATCAACAGTAACTGAAGCGCCGGGCAGGGGCGCACTGGTTTCGTCTAATACCTTACCTCTGATGCTTCCTGTTTGGGCAAATGCCATCACTGACATCATTAGAAAGGCACAAAGAAGAACGTACTTTTTTGAGTAATTTTTTCTCATTTACTTTTGGGTTTGTGTGAATAAAAAAGGCTTATTTAGCCGGTATTTAATTGGTATGATAATTTTGCTGTAATAGCACGTGACTAATTTACATTTAGAAATAATAAATGCAAATTTTATGTAAAAGATAATTTTGAAGGAATTAATTAAGATAAAATTAACTTTAATGAAATAAGAACTGGGGATGTTTTTTGATAATTTATCGCTTTTTTTGTGGGAAATTTGTAAATAGACCAAGATTTGCATGAAACTAAGTGTGATAATTACACATTAGGCAATTTTACTAATATGCAACCAATTTCCGGGAACGTTCCCGGAATATTACATGTCAAATAAACAGTTAATAATGATAAAAAAAATATTTTTCTGCGCGTTTTGGTTTTTTGGTCAAAGTTTTTTGCTTTTTGGGCAGATAAAAACAACCTTTAAAACCCGCAAAATTGCCCCATTAAAGCCTGCATCCGGGCATGTGTTTTTGGCCGGCAATTTTAATAACTGGAACCCTGCCGATAGTGCCTGGCAAATGAAACCCGATGGCAATGGCGGATACCTGCTTTTAAAGGAGATGCCCAAGGGTGTTTACAACTACAAGATTACCCGCGGCAGCTGGGATGCTGTTGAATKCAATGCCGCCGGTAAAGGCATTGATAACCGAACGCTCAGCCTTGTAAATGATACAACGGTAACATTAGATATTGCCGCCTGGCAGGATAATTTTGCCACCGCCATAAAACAGCACACAGCCACTGCACAGGTGCATATTATAAGCGATAGGTTTGATATACAGCAGCTGGGCAGGCAACGCCGGATATGGATCTACCTCCCCAAAGATTATACCTCATCCAAAAAGAAATACCCCGTAATTTATATGCAAGATGGGCAAAACCTGTTTGATGAGTACTATAGCGGCTATGGCGAATGGGGGATTGATGAGCTGCTGGATAAAGTACCGCCCCAAAAAGAATGTATAGTTGTAGGTATTGATCATGGCGGCGAATATCGTATTACAGAATATGATCCTTATGATTCAAAATATGGCAAGGGCCGGGGGGCTGACTATGTTGATTTTTTAGTTAAAACACTGAAACCATACATCGATACGCATTATAAAACCAAGGCCGGCACAAAATATACTGCCATTGCAGGCAGCTCAATGGGGGCGTTGATATCTATGTATGCCACACTTAAATATCCCGGTGTATTTGGCAATGCAGGCATATTTTCGCCGGCGTTTTGGATAGCGCCAGAGATTTATGAACAGGCTAAACAAAAACAACAAGGTAATAAAACACGTTTTTACTTTGTATGCGGCGATGCCGAGAGTGAAAATATGGTTGCCGATATGAAAAAAATGGCTACGATTGTACAGGAAAAAGGCATTAAGCCCCAAAGCTCACCCGTAGTGATCATTAAAGGTGCCAGTCATAACGAAAAACAATGGAGGGGAGACTGGCCGGATTTTTATAAATGGCTTTTTAAATAGCCGGGAAGTTGGGCGTTCGAAAGAGCGGAAATGGCAAAATTATAAAGTTTAGAATTAGCGAGTTGAAATCTTTCCCCAACTTTTCCCGCTTCGTGATTTTCCAAGTTGAGATTACATTCATTATCTTTCGGACTTTCCGGACTAACGGATTTTCTGACTCAAAACATGACCATAGAGGAAATATTAAAACAGTACTGGAATCATGATCAATTCAGGCCGATGCAAGCCGAGATCATCAAATCTGTTTTATTGGGTCATGATACTTTAGCTTTGCTACCTACTGGGGGCGGTAAGTCTGTTTGTTTCCAGGTACCCGCGCTGGCCAAAGAAGGCATCTGTATTGTGGTTTCGCCACTTATAGCGCTCATGAAAGACCAGGTAGAAAACCTGAAGGCCAAAGGCATCAATGCTGTGGCTATAGTTTCGGGCATGGGATTGCGTGAGATAGACCTGGCGCTGGATAACTGCATCTACGGCTCGGTTAAATTTTTGTACCTCTCGCCAGAGCGGTTACTTTCCGAACTGGTACGCGAGCGCATCCGGTACATGAAAGTAAACCTGATAGCCGTTGACGAAGCACACTGTATTTCGCAATGGGGATATGATTTCAGACCGCCATACCTGCACATTGCCGATCTGCGCGTGCTGCATCCCGATGTGCCTGTACTGGCGCTTACTGCCACTGCAACATCCGAAGTTAAGCAGGATATACAGGACAAACTATTGTTTAAAGATCAGGTTGTTTACCAGCAAAGTTTTGAGCGCAAAAATATCAGTTACGTAGTGCAAAATGCCGAAAACAAGCTTCGGCGGATGCTGGATATTGCAAAAGGTGTTAAGGGTAGTGGTATTGTTTATGTACGCAGCCGTAAGGACGCCGCCGACATAGCAAAATTTTACAATGATAACGGTATTAAAGCCGACTATTACCATGCAGGCCTGCCTATGGATATAAGGGCCGAACGGCAGGAAAGCTGGAAAAGCAACCGCATCCGGGTAATTGTTGCTACCAATGCATTTGGGATGGGGATTGATAAACCCGACGTACGCTTTGTGATCCACAAAGATATGCCCGAAAGTTTAGAGGCCTACTACCAGGAGGCCGGCCGGGGGGGGCGCGACGAGCAAAAGGCTTACGGCATATTATTATATACCCATGCCGACAGGTTACGACAGGAGAAAATGTTCCTGCTTAATTTTCCATCGGTTGATGAAATTAAGCAAGTGTATCATTGCCTGGCCAATTACTACCAGCTTGCCTACGAGGCAGGCGAGGGATTAAGCTTTGACCTTGACCTGGGCGATTTTTGCAGCCGTTTTAAGCTTGATGCCATCAAAACCTTAAATGCGCTTAAATTTTTGGAGAAGGATGAATACCTTTCATTCAATGAGAGTGTGTTTCTGCCATCGCGTTTCAGGTTTGAGGTGGTGAACGAGGTGTTGTATAACTTCCAGATCCAGAACGCGGGCTGGGATCCGTTTATTAAAACCCTTTTGCGCTCATACGGCGGCTCATTTGAAGATTATGTGAGGATTAAGGAGTATGACCTGGCGCGGCGCACAAACCTAAGCGTTCAGCAGGTGGTTGATGGCTTGCTGCAATTACAACAGTTTGGTTTAATCAGTTACCTGCAGCAAACGGATAAGCCGCAGGTTACCTATTTAAAGGCCAGGCAGCAGGCCGCCCGCCTGTTCATCAACAAAAACTATATTGAAGAGCGAAAGGAAACCTACCGTCAAAAAATGGAGGCTGTTTTTGCCTATGCTATTCATCAAAAATGCCGCAGCCAGATGCTGCTGGCGTATTTCGATGAGCCAAATGCCCGCAAATGCGGTATCTGCGATGTTTGCCTGGATGAAAAACGCCAAAAAAATGCCGATGAAATATTTGATAACATCACCCATGAAATAGTACAGTTTTTAAGTGTATCAGCCCCGGATATCGGCACACTCGTAACCACTATCAATGTGGGCACCGAAAAAGAGAAAATGGAAGCCATCCGCCTGTTACTTGATGCCGGGAAGATCAAAACGGATGGGGAGAAATATTACTTGTAAGAGGGGCAGGGAGCGGGGTTCGAGGTGCCGGCTTATAAGGTTCATAATGCATTTCTGAAGGTAGTTAAGGTAATATTCATAATTAAGCCAATAATCTCTCGCCGAAAACTCCACACCCGCACCCCGATCCACGCACCCCGATCCATATAACCCGCACCTTTACGCTAAATTTTATCTTTATTTCACCGGGTAAAATATACAGCTTACCGACAAAAAACCGGCATACAACTATTACCATCCGTAACGCTGTAACGTTTTTTAATTGAGATCGTCATATTGGTGTATTTAAAAATATAAATAAATAATCAACTGACAATCAAAATATTAATATCATGAAAACTAACTTAATCGCCATCTTCACTGTAATAGTTTCAGTACTTGGCATCACAAATTCAACTTACGCAACAGTAGATAATAATACTAAAGCAATTGTTTTAACCGACATCAGCAACATCAACAAAATAGAAGTTTATGGCAATGTGCAGGTTTACGTTTCAACCGGCGCTGCCGACCAGGTAAAGGTTTACAACCAGTACTATGCCGAAAGCGCATTGGTTCAATCACAAAAAGGTGTTTTGAGGATCTCATCATACAAAGCCGAAAAACTGGTAGTTTGGGTTACCGCACAGCAGCTTTCAGCAATCACAGCTTATGATAATGCCGAAGTAAAATCATTCGGAAATTTATCTGCCATTGAGCTTGATGTAAAATTGTATAATAACGCTTCTGCCGATCTGAAACTGGATGCCTACAGTGCCCGTGTTACAATGAATGATCGTTCAAAAGCCGACCTTAGCGGTACTGTACAGGAATATAGCCTGGTACACAACATATCATCAAGCGTAAACAGGACCTATTTAGTAACAGATAACGCTACAGAAAAATTAACAGGCGAAAAAGCTAAACTGGGCGAGTATGCAGGTATATAACATCATCCAAAAGCAATCTACCATAAAATATTAAGCAGCTACCTAAACGGGTGGCTGTTTTTGGTTTGAGGTGGATGCGTATTTAAAATGGCAATGCCAATACAACCGGCAATCTTAATATGCAAAATTTTCGTATATTTGCAAAACAAACGGAAATTTATAGCTATTTCCTTATAGCCACCCACTAATCAATTCTTATTGATCAGGGTTCATTTTTATCCCCGCTGATACCGTTGCTGCCCGGAAATTAAATTGATGATATCCTTTTCATGTAATTTCAGATACCGAACAATAGTTCCGTTGATCAGATTGATATAGGTGTAACCAGGGAAATGCACATTGTTTAACTAAATTTTAACAAACATGGCTAAATCGCAGGCAACATTCATGAAGAAGCAACTCGAAAAAAATCGTCAAAAAAAGAAAGAAGATAAAGAACAGCGCAAACAGGAGCGTCAGCAAAATGGTGGCGGCAGCGACCTGGAAAGCATGATGGCTTACGTTAATGAATTTGGCGAAATTGTATCTACTCCCCCCGAAAAGAAAGCATAATCCGTCCCCCTTTACAATATTATGTAGTGTAACAAAATGAATGTTTACACTACATAAATCATTGTATATCTCTCCCTTAAATAAATACCCAATATACTTTTGAACCTTTTTGAATTCTGATTGTCGTACTTGAAAACACCGACAATTAAAAATTATGAAGATCAATTTATATTTGTTGCTGGGCCTGGCTTTTATGGCATCCTGCGCGGCAGGCGGTAGCAATCCCGGCGGTGCCGATTCCACCAATGCTAAATCTTCACAAAAACACGCTGAAGCCGCCAATGCCAAAAGTGCTCCTGTGGTTAATATGCGATACTGTTTTTTCTATACCGATGGCACCCAGGCCCAGGATACCACAAAAGTAAGCATGCTGATAAACGGCGACAAAGTTACCGGCGAAATGAGCTGGCAGCCTAAAGAAAAGGATGCAAAAAAAGGGTTAATAATAGGTACACTTAACAATAACATCATTAAAGCTACCTGGACTTTTAACCAGGAGGGCGTAAAGGATACCATGAAGGTTGAGTTTCTGTTAAGAGGGAATGCCCTTGCACAAAAACCGTATAAATACGATACCAAAACCGGGCGGCAACAAACCAATAGCGCCGCCGGATTTAGTGTGCTTTACAACATGGAAAATTGTAACCGATAATTGTTTAATTTAGTTCAAAAAAAAATCAGCAGAAAAATTCAATATGAAAACCAGGGACACCAGTATTTTATATCTTGTATTAGGCCTATATACCCTCATGATCAGTTGGTATTATAACCATTCGATACTTTTATTACTTATCCATTACCTCATTTGGCCGGTTTACCTTATTTATGAGCTATTGATAGGCCACCTGGCACATGGCCTGTGGAAAACTATCCCCTTATCTTATTTTAATTAATACAGCAGTTAAATAAACTTGTTATCCCTAAAATACCTGGCCAAACAGCCGGGCGTTTTTTTAACTGCATAGGCTGTGATGATTGAAATAAGAGTCAAGACGTAAAATATGAGGGCCAGGTGTCTTGTATCTTACGTCTTGATTCTTGTCCTGGAATTTAAATTTTCTCTACCACAACAGCGGTACCATAGGCCAGCACTTCGGTAATGCCCTGCATCACTTCGTTGGCATCATAACGCATATTGATGATGGCGTTTGCACCAATTGCCTGCGCGTGTTGTATTAAAAGCTGGTAAGCTTCTTCGCGGGCATTTTCACAAAGCTCAACATAAATTGAAAGCCGTCCACCAAAAAGCGACTGAAAACCACCTGCAATATTACCCAATGCGCTGCGGCTGCGTACGGTAATACCGCGTACAACGCCCAGGTGTTTAATTATACGATAACCATCTAAACCGGTACTGGTAGTAATAAGTGAAGTATCCATTGTTTTATTTTTATTAGTGATTAGAGTGTTTGTAAGGTTAAATGTTACGATAATATTTAAGTCCCAAGGGCTGTTATATACTTGTTTCATCTCTTACAGCACCATAGTTCAGCGTGCTGTATACTTTGAATGCGGTATCCCAAAATAAGTTCGGGATGGTCTGTTTTACTATTACTACCTGTATTTACAAAGATAAGAGCTTTGCACATGGGTTTTTACCTTAAATGATGTATTGGCTTCAACCTCAAATGATTGGCCGCCGGTATAGGATTGCCAATCTGCTTCGCCGGGTAATAAAGCATCCAGCTGGCCTTCAATAACAGTCATGGTTTCATGACTTGATGTGCCAAATTCATACTCGCCTTTTTCAATTACCCCAATGGTACTGCGGCCTTCGGCACTGGTATAGGCCAGCGATTTTACCGCTCCTTCAAAATATTCGTTTACGTTAATCATACTCATAAATTAAGCGACTAATATCCTTAAATAAAACCATTTGTTTTATAAATATCGACCATAAATTAACACGGCTAAAATTGCCGAATGTTAAAATATGTGAAAAAGTTAACTTTGGTTGTAATTATTAATCTGCAAAGAGCGTTATTTGCATAAAATCTGCAAAGCGAATGTTTTGCATAAAATTTATATATGAGGAAAATTCAACTTATTGTTCTGTTACTTATATCGGCTATATACTTCCAAAGCTGTAAAAAAGACGTTGTTACTACCGCTTCTACTACCTCTGATAAAATCCTTGCTGCAAATATTAATGGTGTTGAATGGTACCCCGATACCGTAACCGCCCGCATCAGCTTTGATGACGTTACAAAAATAAAAACCTTTTTTGTAACAGGTACAGCCAATTCAAAACGGGTAATTTTTAGTATAAATGTATCAAACAGTACAAATGCGAATAATTTCCCTTTAGCTACTTATAAAGTAGATGGTACCAGTAATGTAAGCATGACCTACTACACGCTGCAAAAAAATGCTGCAGGCAATTACGTATACACCCAAACAGGCACGGTTGAACCAGGTTCGGGGTCGGCTACCATAACTGCCATTGATACCGCCAAAAAAGTTATAACAGGAACTTATGCCTTTACCGCTAAAAAGGTTAATTATGATAGCGATGGCAACTATGTATCTATAGAAATTTCACAGATCCTGTTAGGTTCTTTCACTAATCTGCCCTATACACTCGGAAATAACGATTAATAGCTTTATTCCGGATAAGACAATTACATTTTTTAATTTTAAAGCCCTTCTGTATTCATAACAGAAGGGCTTTTCTTTATAGAAATTTTATAACCTGCAAACTATACACCAGGCCGTGTCGGTATTGGCGTAGGGGGCGGACTCGGATTTGGCGTAGGCGTTGGTGTCGGACTTGGATTTGGTGTAGGCGTCGGGTTTGGCACAGGCGCAGGTGTCGGACTTGGATCTGGCACAGGTGCAGGTATCGGACTCGGATTTGGTACAGGTGTTGGTGTTGGACTTGGATCTGGCACAGGTGCGGGTATTGGATTTGGCACTGGTGCAGGAGTTGGTGCTGGCGTTTTTGGTTTTTTCTTCTTTTTTCCCGGTATCGTATCAGTAACCATATTTGTTTTTTTGATGGTTAGCTGGTTGTTTTTAAGTTCGCCGCCTGCTTTAAAGTTAGCGGCAAATACTACCGGGCCAGCAAATGATAATGCTAAAGCTACGGCTGTTATTCTTAAATTTTTCATAGTAATTTTTCTTTAAACGGTTAAAAAATTAACTTTTAATATAATTATCGACAGCCAGAATTGTTTTAAATGATTGAAAAGATGGTAGTTATGCAATTATAGATTGTTATGAAAAAGCAAAAAAACCAACCTGTAAAGTAAATTACCCAGCCTCCTTTTTTATGTTTGCCGCAGTAATAGGCTTATTTATTGTTGCAGTTTGCATGTACCTGGGCCATACTTATCATATTGATTATCGCGATGGCCTGGCATCGCTGCTGATAGGGATATTGCTCATCTGCGTATCGCTAATATTAGCCCGCGAAAGCCGCAGCCTGCTTATGGGCGAGGGGATAGGTGCCAATACTAAAAAAAGAATTACAGAGATTGTGGAACAAGATGCAGATGTATTAAAACTGATGCATATCCTGTCAACCTATCAATCTCCAAACGAAATTGTGTTGATGCTGATTATTGCCTTTAAAAAAGAGCTCGATACTGCGGGTATCAACGAGGCTATCGACCGCATCAGGAATTTAGTGAAGGATGAGTATAGCCTGGTGCATTTTTTGATCATCCAGCCCGAAATTTATTTGGATAAAGTATCCTGATGTGCAGACATATATTTAGGCTAATAGATGTGTAATTGCGGGGTACGAAAGACCGACTGCGAAGAGCTCGTTAATAGTATGTGATTGCTTTGTGCCTCAATGAAATGGTGGTTACTCAATTGTACCAAAAGCAATCGATATTTGTTTCATTTGGATATAAACTGGCTATCCATAGCAATAATCTGCGCCTTGTAAGCTGCAGGCAGCAGGGCGTTGCGTAAAAAGGTTTCTACTTTTATCAGTCTTAAAAATTGGTAAGCCCAAACAACAGCCAGCAGCCACGGTATTTTACCTAAGCTCAGATGTTTGCGCACCAATGGCGGTACAACCAGCAACTGCGCCTGCTTTAATGCCTGATAACGCGCCGGCCCAAGGTGTTTTTTGTATTGACGATACAGATCGAGCGTGAGTTTACCGCTTACCAGGTTTTGCTGCAGGTGCTCGCTACGCATAAGCTGGTACGCGGCATAGTTGGCAGGTAAACCGGTAAGCTGCATGCGCAGGCCAACGCGGTTAAAAACATCAAACGCTTCAATTTTCTCGGCTTCGGTAAGCTTGCGTTCCAGCAGTTCGTAGGAGCGGATAGACAGATCGATGAGCAAAAACAATACATCGCGGTAAGCCCAGTCGGGTATTTGCGCCCCGCGGCTGGCTTCCACTCCTTTGTGAATGGCGTTGATCCTGTCGATAGCTTGTAAAGCCACCTCCTGTTGCGAGAAAATGATCTGCCTGGAATAAGCAACCGTAGAGAATAGCCGTGCCAGCGGATCGGCAGGCAGCCGGCCGGTAAAATAAAGCCAGTCTACAGCTTTGTTTAGGGCAAACTCGGCGGCAGCTCCCGCAAAAATAAACAGGATGGTATCGGCCTTACCCCAGATCTTTCTTACTATCGAATCCTCATTTACAAAATACGTCATGTTTTAATGTTAATGATTTGCGGTACGCAACTGCTAACCGTGTTTTCTAAAAAAATATCCTTTATTAAATATACATACAAAAGTACTTTGTATTGCAAAGTAAATGAAAGTATTTTGAAATTGCAAATGGTAAGTGTTGCGGTAACCGGGGTTAGGGTAAAAAGGGAATAGGGGTGAAATTAGAAACCTTTCACAAACAAAAATTTATGCTGTCGATGCGGTTGGTCCATAAATCATATATTTAATCCATATAAAACCGAAATGCAAAAATCCGAACTTGAAAAAATGATTTCCGGCGAACTTTATGATGCCGGGGATGCTGAATTAGTTGCCGGCCGCTCAAGGGCCCGCAAACTGTTTATGCAATATAACGCCGCCGGCTATGATGATAAAGAAACCAAACGCGCTATTTTAAAGCAACTGTTGGGTGGTTTCACAAACGCTGTCGACATCCAATCGCCATTTTATTGCGATTATGGTTTTAATATTTTCGCTGGCGATAACCTGTTCCTCAATTTTAATTGCATTATACTGGATTGCGCCCGTGTAACCCTGGGCGACAATGTTTTTATGGCACCCAATGTGCAGCTTTACACCGCCTACCATCCCGTAGTAGCTGCCGAACGCATAAAAGGCCCCGAATATGCTGCGCCCATCACTATTGGCAATAATGTATGGCTGGGCGGTGGTGTAATTGTATGTCCCGGTGTTACCATTGGCCATAATACCACCATTGGAGCAGGCAGCGTTGTAACCAAAAATATCCCGGCCAATGTGGTGGCGGTTGGGAACCCGTGCCGGGTAATAAAGGAATTGTAGGGATTGTTTGTGTGATTGGATTAGTTGCAGAATAGGAATTTATGGGTGATGTAAAAAGCTGATTGAATAGCGTACAATTTACTATACCTGGGCTTAGAACATATTGATATACTTTAA
>NZ_JBFUKX010000081.1:0-15735 GCF_056400605.1 Mucilaginibacter sp. P5_A4
ATTTCCGGACAGTCGGCCAACGGATTTATACGATTTATACGCCTTAGAAAAGCTGCCGAAATGTTTCTTAAAACGGATTGTACTGTTTCTGAAGCTGCCTATAAAGTTGGTATCAACGACCCCAAATATTTTAGAGAACAGTTTAGCAAGCTATTCAAGCTTAACCCTTCCGAATACATAAAAAAATTTCGTGTTCCTTTTCACGCTAATATTACCAGGAATGCTGTGAAAGTAAAAATTAGCAAAAATTAATTTTAAGTAAACTCAGAAGAGCCGTATTTTACCTATAGTTTACCAATTTCCCCCTCAAGTTGGATGAATTTACCCCTCATTAGCAGTGCTTATTATACGCATCTTAGTGCTGCCAATTATAAATGTACAACCCACATTTATTGTTATTAAAGTAAAAGTTTATTATAATATTAAGTTATTAAAAACAGGTTTTAGCAACCCGTTCTGCTTTTATAGCTCTTTATTGAATTGAACCAATTTTAATTTATAAATAACCTAAAAAATCAATATGGAAGAAAAACCAACATAACTCTCCCCAATCTGTAGGCAAATGTCATAATGTGACCAGTCCTAAATCACCCCGCTTTTATAGCGTGCATTAAATATTAATTAACTTAAATAAGCTAATATGGAATACAATTTACATAAGACTGTAAACTTGTTAAGGGTCTTTAAAATTGCGCTGAGTCAAATATTAATAGCTTTAATATTTGTTGGTTTGTCATACGCCGGCGTAGCAAAAAACAAAAAACCAGGATTTACAAAAATAAAAGTGGGGAAAGGTAATGAAAATGCCCCCATAAAAATTTCAGGAAAAGTAACCGACCTGGTAACAGGTGAAACCTTAGTTGGAGTATCAATAAGGATTAAGGATTCAAGCAACGGATCGGTAACAGATGTAAACGGAAACTTTACACTAACAGCTCCCGACAATGCCGTATTAGTTGTATCATATATCGGCTATAACACGTTGGAAGTGCCTGTAAATGGTAAAAGCACTATTAACATTAAATTACAGCCATCATCCAAAGGATTGAATGAAGTGGTGGTGGTTGGTTATGGTGTACAAAAGAAGGTGACAGTTACAGGCTCTGTAACATCTGTTAAGGGGGACGAATTGGTAAAATCACCTGCTGTTAACCTTTCCAACTCTATAGCCGGGCGTATGCCGGGTGTTATTGCTATGAATGGAAGCGGCGAACCTGGCTATGATGGTTCAACCATTCGTATCCGTGGTACAAATACCCTGGGTAATAACGATGCATTGATCGTTATAGATGGGGTTCCATCTCCTGCCGGCCAATCGAACATTGACCGTTTAAATCCAGCAGATGTTGAAAGTATCTCGGTATTGAAAGATGCTTCTGCGGCTATTTATGGCGCAAGGGCGGCCAATGGTGTTATTTTGGTTACTACCAAGCGTGGTAAATTGGGCAAACCCGAGCTTTCTTACACCTATAATAAAGGATGGGCTCAGCCTACTATGCTACCCAAAATGGCTAATTCAACCGAATACGCCACAATGGTGAATGAAATAGACCTCTATGGTTTGCCTTCACAATATTGGACTGCTGCTTCTGCTGCATTTAAAACAGCGGGAAAATTTACCAGGCCTGATAATGCGGCTACAACAACCGCTACATTTCAACCTGCTGATTTTACAAAATTTGCTGATGGTTCTGATCCATGGGGACACCCTAATACCGACTGGTTTAAAGCTACTCTAAAAGACTGGTCTGGTCAATCACGTCAAAACGTGCAATTATCAGGTGGTTCCGAAAACATAAAATACTTAACCTCAATAGGGTATCAAAACCAGGATGGATATTACAAAAACTCTGCTACAGGTTATAAACAATACGACTTTCGCTTAAACGTTGATGCCAAGGTTAATAAGTATATCAGTACTTCTATAGGTGTAGCGGGCCGCCAGGAAAACCGTTTCTTTCCGGACGGAGGAACTGCAGGTGATATATTCAGAATGCTGATGCGTGGTTATCCGTACAGACCAGCTTATTGGCCAAATGGTTTGCCGGGACCCGATATTGAAAACGGTCAGCAACCAGTATTGATTACTACGAATAAAACCGGTTATGCTAAGGATACAAGATATTCTCTTCAGACAAACGGAAAAATTGATATATCGGTACCGGGAGTACCAGGCTTAACAGTTAGCGGAAATGTTGCTCTCACTAAATACATGCAACAAACCAAAGCCTGGCAAACACCATGGTATGTGTACAGCTGGGATAATGTTACCAAAGATGCAAATGGTACCCCGGTACTTACCAAAGTAGCCCGCGGGCCTGCCCAGGCAAGGCTTGATCAAGGCTCCGATGATCAGCTTAGCAGCTTACTTAGTGGAATTGTAACATATAACCATAGTTTTGGTAATCATAACATGGTATTACTTGCCGGTGTAACCAAAGAAAAATCAAACGATAGCCAATTTGGTGCTTCACGTAAATATTTTAATTCGGTTGCTATCGATCAGTTAAATTGGGGAGGTAGTTCAGAAATAGGTAATTATGGTACTGCCTGGGAAAAAGCCCGTTTAAATTATTTTGGCAGGGTTGGGTATAATTATAAAGAAAAATACCTGGCAGAGTTTTTATGGCGTATAGATGGTTCTTATATGTTTCCGCAAACTCACCGTTTCGGTTTCTTCCCGGGTATATCGGCCGGATGGAGAATCTCGGAAGAAGATTTCTTTAAAAATAATATAAAATTCATTCAAAATTTAAAACTGCGCGGATCATGGGGACAAATGGGTAACGACAATGTTGTTAAGCCCCTTACCAATACTTTAGCAGAATACTCTTATCTTCCATTATACAACGTTGGCTCATATATAATTAACGGCGTACCAACCCAGTCATTGTTTGAAAACGTGGCACCAAACCCGAATTTCACCTGGGAAGTTGCCAATAATAGTGATATAGCGTTGGAAGGAACTACATTAGACGGAAAATTAGATTTCTTACTGGAAGGATTTGTGAACAAGCGTACCCAAATATTATGGGCACCTACAGCTTCAGTGCCTGCAACTGCAATACCAACTGGGTTACTGCCCCCTGTAAATTATGGAAAAGTGACTAATAAAGGATGGGAATTTCAATTATCTTATCATGATAAAATTGGTCAGGTGAGGTACAATGTAGGTGTTAACGGCGGGTATTCCAAAAACAGGATTGATAAATGGGATGAGGTTCCGGGAGCGCCTGCCTGGCAAAAATCAACCGGGCATCCTATCGGAAGTCAGCTTTATTACATATATACCGGTATATTTTCTACCCAGGCTCAGGTTGATGCTAATAAGGTTGATTACAGCGGTGTTGGGGGTAGTAAACTTAACCCGGGCGACATGATGTATAAAGATGTAAATGGCGATGGTAAACTTACTGGGGATGATCAGGTGAGGAGTGATAAAACCAATCAGCCTACCTTTCAGGGAGGCTTCAATTTTGGGATTCAGTATAAAAACTTCGATTTAACTGTTTTATTCCAGGGTGCCGCTGGCGGACAGATTGTCTTTCAAACAGAGTCGGGAACAATTGGTAACTTCACGCAATACAGTTACGACCATCGCTGGACGGTTGACAATCCAAGCACAGTGTCCCCCCGCACAGTTGATAGAAATAACCAGTATTTTTCTGGAGGATACTACAATTCTGCAGGGACCCTTATCAATGGAAACACTTATTGGTTGTTAAATACAAATTATATCAGGCTTAAAAATGCTGAACTTGGCTACACTATTCCTACAGCGTTAACTTCAAAAATTGGTATAAGCAATTTACGGATATATGCAAATGGCCTTAACCTGCTTACATTTTCTAAACAGAAAATTTATGATCCTGAATCAACCAGTTCGTCTGGTCAGTATTATCCGCAGGCAAGAGTCGTTAATATGGGCGTAAGTGTAAAATTTTAATTTGAACGATATGAAAACATTTATAAGAAATATTTCAACAATTGCGATGCTCTCGGGAGTGCTGCTGACTTCGTGTAAGAAAGACTTTTTAAGTACAAAACCATCGAATCAGGCGCCGGCAGACCTTACCTGGGGAGATCCAAACCTTTCCGAAGCCTTTGTTACCGAGCTTTATAACGGCTTACACGATGCCGAGCTTAACCAGGAAAGTATGGATTGTATTACCGATAATGCCCTCTATAATTTCGGAAAGCAGGATATAATGGAGGCCAATATAAGTCCTTCGCATTTAGGATGGGTTAACAATACCTATGAGTGGAATGAAATGTACGCCCGGATAAGGTCGGCCAATCTTGCTTTAGAGCAACTTGGCAAGTCTGCACTTGATAAAGCATTGGTTGACAGGCTTTCGGGAGAAGCTCATTTTATGCGTGCATACTTTTACAATCAAATGCTGCGCTATTATGGCGGCGTTCCAATTGTAAAATCCACTTATGATCTTAATTCTCCTGATTTTACCGTTGCCAGGAATACGTATGCCGAATGCGTTGATTTTATAGTGAGCGAGTTGGATGCAGCCAGTACTTTGTTGCAAGGTAAAAGTCTGGGAAAAGGGCGTGCTACCGCCGATGCCGCAGTAGCTTTAAAAATAAGGGTGCTGATGTATGCAGCCAGTAAGCTGCATACTCCTGGCGGGGTGGCCTCATTAAGCAGCATAAGTACTGGTAGTACTCCTTTTAAAAATCCCGAACTTTTAGGTTATACAACTGCTGATGCTGGTCGCTGGCAGAAAGTTTATGATTTGGCAAAGGCATTTATCCTTAAAGGTGGATATGGTTATGCCCTTGATTTATCTGCTCCTGCGAGCGCCGCCGATGGATTTACAAATTACCAAAATTCTTATTTGTCAAGAAATGGCGGCGAAAACGAGATAATTTTTGCCCGCTATTTCAGCAATAGCAAAGATGAATGGGGTGCATGGTATGGCAGAAACAATTGTACCAATGGATACCATGGCTGGACATCAAGCGAGCCTACGCAGAATATGGTAGATGATTATGAAATGATGGATGGTTCAAAATTCGATTGGAACAATGCGGCAGAAAAGGCAGCTCCTTATTCTAACAGGGATCCCCGTTTTTATGCATCTATTTTATATGATGGCGCGCCATGGAAACCGCGTACCCCGGATGGTGCAGGTATAGATCCTTACAATGAAATACAAATGGGCACTTATCAAACAGGCAGCTCAGGCAGTCCGGTAACTTATTTTGGTTTGGATACAAGAAACGGCCCAATTGAAAACTGGAACGGAACCCGTACCGGTTATGCTATCAGGAAGTTTATGGACCCTAATCCCGCACTGGTAGATCAGAACACCCGTTCGGAAGTGCCCTCGCCTTTAATAAGATACACCGAAGTTGTATTTAATTTTGTAGAAGCATGCCTTGAAACAAACAGGGAAGATGAGGCCAGGACATGGCTCAATAAAATCCGTTTCCGGTCAGGAATGCCTGCAATTACAGACGCCGGTGATGCACTGGTGCAACGATACAGAAACGAACGAAACGTAGAACTGATGTTTGAAGAGCAACGATTTTATGATGCACGCCGCTGGATGATTGCGCCAACAACATTGGGCAATAAAGTAAGGATCATAAAAATTACAGGGGCCTTGAAAACGGGTAAAACGGTAAATGTTTATAGGTACAGTACTGATAATTACAATTACACATATACGGTACAGGATCTTGATCCTGGAGTTGAAAATCGTACCTGGAAGGATATTCTTTATTTCCCGCCTATTAGCCGCGACGAGATTAACAAAAACAAGAAGTTAGTTCAAAATCCAGGTTATTAACTGCAGGGATTATAAAATTCTTATATATTAGTGTAAAGAATGCCGGTAGTAAAATGCCGGCATTCTTTTAAATTTTAGTCCATTAATTTAAGCGGCACCTGGTGAATTCAAATATTAAATTATTCTCACAATTACTTTTTATCGGAATTATTGCATTAACAAGTTGTGGTCGTTCAACCGAAAATAAAGAAACGGACGAAAACAACAATAGCAACCCTTTATTTACTTTACTATCTCCGGAGCAAACACATGTAGACTTTAGCAATACTTTAACTGAAGGGTTAAATACCAATGTGCTGATGTATGAATACTTTTATAATGGCGGAGGGGTAGCCACCGGTGATTTAAACGGAGACGGCCTGCCTGACATATATTTTACCGGTAACATGACCGATGATAAACTGTACCTTAACAAGGGACACATGCAGTTTACTGATATTACCACCGTAGCAGATGTAGCCGGGCGCCCTGGTCCCTGGAAAACAGGAGTTACCATGGCTGATGTAAACGGAGATGGTAAGCTGGATATTTATGTTTGCTATTCGGGCAATGTAAGGGCCGAAAAACGCCAGAACCAGTTGTTTATTAACACCGGAAATGACAAAGATGGAATACCACATTTTACAGAACAGGCACAACAGTATGGATTAGCAGATACCGGGTACAGTACACAAGCAGTTTTTTTTGACTACGACAGGGACGGAGACCTGGACATGTTTTTGTTGAATCACAGCCCTATTCAGTTACCTATCTTAGATGAGGTAAATACAGCTGCTATCTTAAAGAAATTAAATTCGCCCAATGGGGTGCGACTATACAAAAACGATAACAACGTTTTTAAAAATGTAACAGAACAGGCCGGAATCAGCAGTTCTGATTTAACCTACGGCCTTGGAGCGGCGATAGCCGACATCAATGGTGATGGGTGGCCGGATATTTACATATCAAATGATTATACCATACCCGATTTTCTTTACATCAACAATGGTAATGGTACCTTCACCAATAAATTGCAATCTTCTCTGGGGCATACCTCACAGTTTTCTATGGGGAATAATGTTTCGGATATAAATAACGATGCCTTACCGGATATTTTTACGCTCGATATGCTTCCGGAAGATAATCGCAGGCAAAAGTTATTGTTTGCGCCGGATAATTATGAAAAATTTGGCTTAACTCTTCGTACGGGGTTCTATTATCAGTATATGCGCAACATGTTGCAGATAAACAATGGTAATGGTACTTTCAGCGAGATAGGGCAACTATCAGGTATCTCAAATACCGATTGGAGCTGGGCTCCATTATTTGCCGATTATGATAATGATGGCTGGAAAGATTTGTTTGTAACCAACGGCTATACCCGCGATTTCACCAATATGGATTTTGTGAAATATATGGGCGACTTTTTGAAAGATAAGAGAATGATGCGGAAGGATATATACAATTTGGTACAACAAATACCATCTTCGCAGGTAAAAAGTTACCTTTTCAAAAATAATGGCAATTTAACCTTTACCAATACCAGCGCCGCATGGGGGATTACACAATCATCAAACAGTAATGGCGCGGCTTATGCAGATCTGGATAACGATGGCGACCTTGATCTGGTAACTAACAATATTAACCAACCAGCATTCATCTATCAAAATGAAGCGGACAAGCAAGCAGATAACCATTACCTGCAGCTTAAGTTAAACGGCGCCGGAAAAAACACACAGGGTATAGGAGCAAAAGTTACCATTTACGTAAAAAATAAAAAACAATACCTGGAGCAAATGCCAAGCCGCGGCTTTCAGTCAAGCGTTTCACCAATATTGCATTTTGGGTTGGGTAAAGATAAAGAAGTTGATTCGCTGCGAATAGTATGGCAGCAGGGAAAGGAGCAGGTTTTAAAGAATATCAAAACCAATCAGCAACTAACGCTTGAAGAAAAAAATGCAGTTAACAACGCTCAAATACCCAAAACCGTAAAATCCATTTTTGCAGAGGTAACATCACCAATAGCAAATAAACAGGAAAAAAATGCCCTTAACGATTTTAAACGGCAGCCGCTAATGGTAAACCCGCTATCGTTTTCAAGTCCGTGTATGATAAAAGGTGATATAAATGCCGACGGATTGGAAGATGTTTATGTAGGTGGTGGCAACGGGAAACCGGGTACAATATACATTCAGCAGGCCGGTGGCAAATTTGCGGTAAAACCAGAGCCCGCTTTTGAAGCCGATAAAAAAAGCAACGATGCGGATGCGGTATTTTTTGATGCGAATGGTGATGGAAAACCGGATTTATATGTATGTTCGGGCGGCTATGATAATTATATGCCCGATGATCCTTTATTACAGGACAGGCTTTATTTAAATGATGGGAAAGGTGATTTTACTAAGACAAAAGATGTATTACCTGCAATGCGCAGTAGCAAAAGCTGTGTACGAGTGGCTGATATTAATGCCGACGGGCATTTAGATCTGTTTGTAGGAGGAAGGGTAATACCTGGCAGATATCCGGAAACTCCCCAAAGCTACATCCTCATAAATGATGATAAAGGGCATTTTACTGATGAAACTGTAAAATACAACTCAGGCCTGCAACACATGGGTATGGTAACCGATGCCGCATGGGTAGATATGAATGGCGATAAAACGCCGGATTTGGTTTTAGTAGGAGAGTGGATGCCGGTAACCGTAATGATCAACGAAAATGGCAAACTTATTAACAGCACTAAGGCGTATTTTGATAAACCCAACAGCGGCTGGTGGAATAAGATACTGGTAGAAGATTTTAACCACGACGGGCATCCCGATCTGCTTGTTGGCAACCAAGGACTAAATACCCAATGCAGAGCCAGTGATAAAGAACCGGCAGAAATGTATTATAAGGATTTTGATGATAACGGAGCGGTTGATCCTATCTTCTGTTTTTATATTCAACATCAAAGTTATCCATACGTTTCAAGGGATGAGCTTTTAGAACAGATCAGTATGATGCGTTCGCGTTTTCCTGATTATAAGAGTTATGCCGATGCCTCCCTTACGGATATATTTACCGCTGTAGAATTAAAAGGAGTGGGTCATTTACAGGCTAATAACCTGGCCACTACTTGTTTTTTAAGTGATGGCAAAGGTAAGCTACATTCATCCCCATTGCCTTTACAGGTTCAGTCTTCACCCGTTTTTACAATAACTGGTCTTGATTATGATCACGATGGTAACAAGGATTTGCTTTTATGCGGTAATATTAACAGGGCCAGGTTACGCCTGGGCAAATATGACGCAAATTACGGCATATTATTAAAGGGTGATGGCAAGGGCCATTTTGAATATATCCCCCAACTCCAATCAGGGTTTAAATTATGGGGAGATGTGAGAAGTGTTATAGAAATTAATCAAACATTATTGTTCGGGATCAATCAACAGGGAGTAAAAGCCTATAAAGAATTTTAATTACATGAAAAGAAAGGCATTTTTAATAACTATCCTGTTTACCGCGGCTATGTTATACAACAGCTGCAGCAATAAGAAACAGGCACAGCCGACATTAACCAGTGCCGATATCACCAAAGTGATTGATCATATGACGGTTGTTATGATCCATGATGTAACCAATCCTCCTTTGGCTGCGCGCTTCTTCTCATATACCTGTCTTGCTGGCTATGAAGTTATAGCCGAAAATGACAAAAGTGTTAAGAGCATGTATGGCATTTTAAACGAATACCCCGTTATTAGCAAGCCAGCTTTTGCTAAAGGATATGCATATCAGTTAAGTGCTTTAATAGCCATGATGGAAACTGCAGGAAAGCTGCAGCCATCGGGTAGCTTATTGATCAAATATGAACAGAGCTTTTTGGATTCGTGTAAAAAGATTGGCTTTTCTGACGAGGTTATTGATAGTTCTAAACATTACGGGCAGGCAATTAGTAAACAGATACTTGCTTATGTCAAAAAAGACAAATACAACAGAATTAGCAACTATACAAGGTATACTCCACTTGGAAAGGATGGTACCTGGGACCCCACACCTCCGGCTTATATGGCCCCGGTTGAACCTTATTTTAATACCATTCGTCCGCTTACACTTGATTCTTCCTCTCAGTTTTTGCCAGATCCGCCCATACCTTTCTCCACTGATAAGCACTCTGCTTTTTATAAATTCATGATGATGAACTACAAAGCAAGCGGAAAAGGATTAACAACCGAACAACGCACTATAGCGGGCTTTTGGGATTGCAATCCATTTGCTGTTCAGGATAACGGCCACATGTTGATAGGCTTAAAAAAGATCTCGCCGGGAGCGCATTGGATGGGAATTACAGGTATTGCTTGCAGGCAAACAAAAACCGGGTTTTCAAAAGCGCTGGAGATTCATACTATGGTAGCTACAGGATTATTGGATGGTTTTATATGTTGCTGGGACGATAAATACCGGACTAACCGGGTCCGTCCGGAAACGGCTATCCGCAAGTATATTGATGTTACCTGGAAACCGCTGCTGCAAACACCGCCATTTCCTGAGTATATCAGCGGTCATTCTGTAATATCCTCAGCGTCGGCAGTAATTCTTACCCACTACTTTGGCAACAACTTTCACTATACAGATAATGTGGAAGAAAAATATGGACTCGCTCCACGTAGTTTTAATTCATTTAACCAGGCCGCTACCGAAGCAGGTATGTCTCGGTTTTGGGGAGGCATACACTTTAAAGATGCAATTGATAATGGTATAATACAGGGGGTTAAAGTTGGCCAATGGGTATTGGCCAAATATAAAAACCCGGTGGTACATCATTAAATGATGCATAATTGTTGATCGGCAATCTATTTTTTCCAAGTCAATTATAACTCAACCTGCGCTGTTGTAAAATATAAAAAGCTTTAATAACCTCTTTATGAAACTCAAACACCTTGCACTATTTATCGCATTTTTTTTAAATGTCATCAATACATTTGCCCAAACTCACACCTTTGCCTTAGGTGATGAAGCATTTTTATTGGATGGCAAGCCCTTCCAGATGATTTCGGGCGAGATGCATTACCCGCGCGTACCGCGTGAAGCCTGGCGTTCGCGCATGAAGATGGCGAAAGCGATGGGGCTTAACACCATAGGAACCTATGTTTTCTGGAACCTGCACGAACCTCAAAAGGGAAAATTCGATTTTAGCGGTAACAACGATGTGGCCGAGTTTGTACGCATAGCCCGGGAGGAGGGATTATGGGTAATCCTACGCCCAAGCCCTTACGTATGCGCCGAATGGGAATTTGGCGGCTATCCTTACTGGCTGCAAAACGAGAAAGGATTAGAAGTACGTAGTAAAGAATCCCAATACCTTAAAGAATATGAAAGCTATATTAAAGAGATAGGTAAACAACTGGCTCCGCTGCAAATAAACCATGGCGGTAATATACTAATGGTACAGATAGAGAATGAGTATGGCTCTTACGGCAACGATAAGGAATATTTATCGATCAATCAAAAACTATTTAAAGAGGCCGGCTTCGATGGCTTGCTTTATACCTGCGATCCGGCTCCCGATTTGGTAAAAGGCCATTTACCGGGCCTGTTGCCGGCTGTTAACGGGCTGGATGATCCGGCTAAGGTGAAAAAAATAATCAACGACAATCATGATGGCAAAGGGCCATATTACATTGCCGAATGGTACCCGGCCTGGTTTGACTGGTGGGGCACTAAACACCATACCGTACCAGCCGAGCAATATGCAGGTCACCTGGATTCTGTTTTGGCAGCAGGAATATCCATCAATATGTATATGTTTCATGGCGGTACCACGCGCGGATTTATGAACGGCGCCAATTATAAAGATGAAACACCTTACGAACCACAGATCAGCAGTTATGATTATGATGCGCCGCTGGATGAGGCGGGTAATGCTACGCCAAAGTTTATGAAATTTAGGGAGGTCATCCAAAAACATTTGCCTGCCAATGTACAATTGCCTGCCGTTCCTGCGGCAAAACCAGCTATCAGTATCCCGGCAATTAAATTTACCCAATCGTTAAGTGTGTTGAATGCCTTGCCAGCTCCGAAAACAAATATTACCCCGCTTACTTTTGAAGACCTGCACCAGGACTACGGTTTTGTATTGTACCGCAGTACTATCCAGGGCGGCAAAAACGGTTTGCTTAAGCTAAAAGAATTAAGGGATTACGCGGTTGTAATGGTCAATGGGAAAACAGTAGGAACACTGGACCGGAGGCTGAAGCAGGATAGTTTAATCCTTACACTACCGACCGGCAAAATAACCCTGGATATTTTGGTTGAAAACCTTGGCCGTATTAATTTTGGTAAATACCTATTACAAAACAAAAAAGGGATCACCGAAAAAGTGCTTTTTGACGGCAGCGAGGTGCAAGGCTGGAAAATGTATTCCTTACCTTTCAATAACGTAAAAGCGATCGGGTTTGGAGCAGCAAAGCTGAATTCGGGTTCTTCACCGGTTATTAAGCAAGGAAGCTTTAACCTTGACGAAGTTGCAGATAGTTATCTCGATATGGGGCAGTGGGGTAAAGGAGTGGTATGGGTAAATGGGCACAACCTGGGTAGGTACTGGAATATCGGTCCGCAGCAAACAGTATACCTGCCTTCAGAATGGCTTAAAAAAGGACATAATGATATAGTTATCCTGGAATTACTGAAGCCGGAACAAGACCAGGTATCTGGAATAAGCACACCCATACTAAGCCAGCTACAGTAACTTAGTTTAAACAATTTATAGATAAGGGATAGTTTTGGTTAACAGCTTAAATATTAATTAGATTAGTCAGGTTAATGCCAGACCCAATTAGTCTGTTAGTACCAAAACACCCTTTCAAATAAATAGGAATGCGGAAAATAGCACTTTTACTCGTTTTATTATGCGGCTCAGTTTATAATGCAGGGGCTCAGCAAACTATTATACAATACCTATCCGGCGTTGATAAAGATCATACCGTGAATTGGGATTTCTATATTAACACGGGCCAAAAAAGTGGTTCATGGAATAAAATTGCTGTACCATCTAACTGGGAGCAACAGGGATTTGGCACTTACAATTACTACAGGGATACCAAAAACCCCGAAGAGCAGGGGAAGTATAAATATCATTTTAAAGTAGCTGCTTCAAATAAGGGTAAAATCATTTTTATTGTTTTTGAAGCTTCCATGACAGATACCGAAGTGAAAATAAACGGGCAATCTGCCGGCCCGGTTCACCAGGGAGGATTTTATAGGTTTAAATATGATATTACCAAATTGCTGAATTTTGGAACCGATAATCTGCTTGAAGTTACAGTTAGTAAAAGATCGGCTAATGAATCCGTTAACCAGGCCGAGCGTAAGGCTGATTTCTGGCTGTTTGGCGGTATTTTTCGACCGGTATACCTCGAGATTGTTCCTCAAGCTTTTATCGACAGAATAGCCCTTAACGCGCAGGCAAACGGCGCGTTAGCCCTTGATGTATTTACTGCCAATGCCAATAGTAAGTATGTTATTAAAGCGCAGGTACAAAAGCTTAACGGGCAACCAGTAAGTAAATCTTTTAATATAAAGGTATCAGCTGGTAGGCAAAAAACAACTTTGCAGCAACAAATAAATAATGTAGTACCCTGGAATCCCGAATCTCCCAACCTCTATACCCTCGTTGTATCTCTTACCAGTCCGCAAGGCAGTGTTCACGTTGTAAAGCAGCGTTTTGGCTTCCGTACAGCAGAGTTAAGGTTACAGGATGGATTTTATGTGAACGGCAAAAAGGTTGTTTTTAAAGGAGTATGCCGGCATAGTGAATGGCCGGAATCGGGTCGAACGTTAAGCAAAGATATTAGCCTGATGGATGTTAAGCTAATGAAGGAGATGAACATGAATGCGGTCAGGATGTCACATTATCCGCCTGATCAGCATTTTTTAGATGTGTGCGATTCATTGGGCCTTTTTGTATTGGATGAACTAACCGGGTGGCAGGCTAAATATGATACAGAGATAGGTAAAAAGCTGGTGAAAGAACTGGTGGTGAGGGATGTAAACCATCCATCAATAGTAATATGGGATAATGGTAACGAGGGCGGCTGGAATACCGATCTTGATACCGAATTTTCAAAATATGATCCGCAAGGCCGCTGGGTTATTCATCCCTGGGAAAAATTTAATGGAACGGATACAAAACATTATCCTGATTATAATTACGTAACAAATGCCGTTTTATATGGTAAAGAACTGTTTTTTCCGACAGAGTTTATGCATGGATTGTATGATGGCGGGCAGGGTGCTGGTTTAGACGATTTCTGGAGCCTGATGCGCAAACACCCTTACTTTACGGGCGGTTTTTTATGGTCTTTTCATGATGAGGGTGTAGCCCGGACAGATAGGAACGGGCAGATAGATGTACAGGGTAATGCCGCCCCCGATGGCATATTAGGCCCTCACCGCGAAAAGGAAGGGAGTTTTTATACTATTAAAGAAATCTGGTCGCCGGTAGTGATTGCGGATAGCTATATTCCTGCAATATTTGATGGAAAATTGGAGGTTGAAAACCGGTATCTCTATACCAATCTTAATAAATGTTCTTTTAAATGGAAGCTGGTATCCCTACCATTACCTGGCAATGATGATCTTGAGGGTAAAATTAATGCATCAGGAAACGTAGTTCCCATTAATCTTGAACCTGCCAACAAAGGTTATTTGCAGGTTAATTTGCCTGCAAACTGGCGAAATAGTGATGTGCTTTATTTAACGGGCAAGGGACCGGATAACAAAGAGATATTTACCTGGAGCTGGCCGTTAAAATCGCCCGGAAGCTTGCCAATAAAATTTAGTGCACAAAGCGCCGCCAAACCAACAGCGTTGGAGCAGGATAGCAGCCTGGTTATTAATACCGATGGCATTAATTATTTTTTTGACACTAAAACGGGCTATCTGCAAAAGGTGGTGACACCAAAATCGGTCATTGATTTAAAAGATGGACCGGTGTTGGCAGGCGCGAAACATACGCTAAAAAAGCTAAACCGTTATGCCTCGGGCGAAGATTATATCGTGGAGCCGTTATATGAGGGCGGCCCGCAATTTAACGTAAAATGGATATTCCATTCGGGTAACCCAGTTAAGCTTTACTACCAGTTTAGCCGGCAAGGGGAATTTGATTTTTCAGGGATCACCTTTAACTACCCAGAAGAGCAGATAACCGGGATGCGATGGGAGGGACGCGGCCCGTATCATGTTTGGAAAAACAGGATGAAGGGGCAGCAGTTTGGTGTTTGGCACAAAAATTATAACAATACCATAACCGGTGAAAGTTGGAACTATCCGGAGTTTAAAGGCTATCACGCAGAAGTATATTGGGTTACTGTTGAAAATAAACAAGCTTCCTTTACCGTTTACGCTACCCAAAAAAATACCTTTTTGCAAATGCTTAAACCCGCAAAAGCCGCAGGTTCGGGTAACGATAATACTAATCCTCCCTTCCCGGAAGGCAACCTTGGTTTTATGAACACTATTAGCGCAATTGGAACTAAGTTTCAAAGTGCGGATAAGTTAGGCCCGCAAAGTCAAAAAAACATACAGTTAAATTATACGCCGGTAAGCGGCAGTTTATGGTTCGATTTTAGGTAAGCAAGAATTTTTGGCCGCAATTTATTGCCTTGACTGGTTTACAGATTGAACTTAATCTACCCCATTATACAAAAAGAGGCAGCAAAAGGAGGGCACTGAAAAAGTCCTTTAAAAATTAGAGGATAAAAGGAGTAGAGAAGCTTGGTTTTTCTACTCCTTTTTCATTATCTTAAAGTCGAATTAGAACGGCTTTTAGATGTTAGCTCAACAACAACAAATCCAATTCAGCGTGTTTTCGGGATTATATGACTTGATCGTTCCCAAAGACAATCTTCTTCGGAAGATCAACGAGTTAATAGATTTCAATTTTATCTACAAAGAACTCGTTGACAAATAT